>CASFSG010000093.1 GCA_949297305.1 uncultured bacterium | reverse complement strand
CCTGGTCAACAGATTATTCCTAAAGCTTGGAAAGATGTTTCTAGTAGCGATGAAATGGTGGCCTTAATTGAAGAATATACTAAAGAAAGTCTTCAATTATATAAAGACAACAATATTGATATTAAATACATTCAAATTGGCAATGAAGTAACAACTGGCTTATTGCATGATTATCCCGGTGACGATGTTAATTATTTAACCGGTGATAATCCTGGCTATGTGACGAAAAAATCAACTTATCGCGATTTAAATGTTAGCGGTTCGCTTTATGGCGGGCAGTTCGCTAAATATGTTAAAGCTGGCAACGATGCTGCAAAAGAGATTTATCCAAACGCTCAAACGATCATCCATATTGCTCGCGGTTTTACTGGAACAAATATTTATGATAATGTCTATGATGCTTTAGTGGATGTCGACTATGATATCATCGGTGTCTCTTGTTATATTTGGAATCAAGGTCGACCAAGCGCTCTTAGTAATTTATTAACGCATTTAAATGAGAAATATCCATCGAAGAAAGTAATGATTTGCGAAGTTAGTTATGGCTTTACTTTAGAAGGTAATTCTAACGCGACTAATCTATTTTCTGATTATGATGAGGAAGGAGAAAAACCAGTGAGTGGTTATGATGTTTCTCCTAGTGGCCAAGCCTTATTATTAAGAGATTATTTAGATGTCATGAATAACGCCCTAAATGGTTATGGAATGTTTTATTGGGGTGGAGATTTTATTCCTGTTAATGGTTCAGGTTGGGCAGATTCTTTAACTAAATCGACCTGGGCGAACCAAGCTTTATTCTCTTATAATGGTAAAGCCTTGCCATCTTTATATTTCCTTAATGAATTAAAATAAATTATTAATTTGTTTATTATTTTAAAAGCCGCTTGCGAGCGGCTTTTAATCTACAAAAACTAATTTTAAATTTTAATTAAATGGCTTAAAAATCACTAAAAATTGTAAAATCACCTTGAAATCATCACTAAAAATTGTCAAAACGATGATAAGGAAAGGGAAAATAAATCTTTAAACATTAATGCTAGAAAGAAAAATTACTAAAATTTTAGAAGATTGGAAAGACGATTCTAATCGTTTGCCTTTAATTGTTTATGGCGCGCGTTATATGAAAATATTGTTTACGCTGATTTAGTTAAACAAGGTATTCAAAATGTTTATTTTTATCGCTCGTATGATGCGACGATTGAATTAGATTTTGTCATTGAATTTAAAAATTATATTTTACCTATCGAAGTAAAAAGTCAAAAGGGCAAAACTATCTCGTTAAAAACTGCCTTGAATAAGTTTAATAATTTACCTTTAGGAATTAAATTATCTAAACAAAATATTGGTTATCAAGATAAAATATTAACACTGCCCATCGCCTTAACTTTTTTATTAAAAGACTTATTATTAAGCGAAAATTTCCTTCAATTACTGCGAACAAATTAATTATTAAAATATCCTTCTTTTGCGGTCTTTTATTTAAAAAAATGTAAGTTTTTAATTTTAAGAATTTAATAATTTATCTAGGTTAATTACAATTTGTTTAATAATCTCAAGCATTTTATCTTGTTTTAAATTATCTAATAATGAGGTGATATTTTCTTCAAAATCTTCTGGTAAGCTTTTTGCATTTGCTTTTGCGTATTTAATTAATCTTTTTTCTCCAGGATGATAAATTTCATTATAGGCAAAGATAATATCAAAATAACTATTTAAAAATTCATTCACGCGATTAATTACATTAACTTGGTCGTTTCGTTT
>CASFSG010000092.1 GCA_949297305.1 uncultured bacterium | reverse complement strand
TCTTTTCTTAAATGGTAAAATGTTCACTGTCAACCAAATATTAGATGATGAAACAATTGGTTTAATCTGTCTAGAGTTCGGATTTGATTTTCATAAGGAAAAAATCGTCGAAGAAGAAAATTTTGAAGATTTAGAAATTGTTGATAAGCCCGAAGATTTAAAACCCCGACCACCAGTGGTAACAATTATGGGGCATGTTGACCATGGTAAAACTACTTTAATCGACGCGATTAGAAATTCCAATTTAGTTGCTAGTGAAGTAGGGGGTATTTCGCAAGCTATCGGGGCATATCAAAAAGAAATAAATGGTCAAAAGATTACTTTCATCGATACGCCTGGGCATGAAGCTTTTACTGCCATGCGTTCTCGCGGAGCTTCTGTTACCGATATAGTCGTTTTAGTTGTGGCGGCTGATGATGGAGTTATGCCTCAAACAATTGAAGCAATCGACCACGCGAAAGCAGCTGGTGTTCCAATTATTGTTGCTATCAATAAAATTGATAAAGAAGGGGCTAATATTGATAAAATACGTAACGAGCTCGCTAAATATGATATTATTTCCGAAGAGTGGGGAGGCAAAAATATTTTCGTTAATATCTCCGCCAAAAAGAATATTGGTATCGACAATTTGCTCGATGCAATCCTTTTAGTTGCCGAAATGCTCGAATTAAAAGCTAACCCAGATCGCTACGCTATTGGAACAGTTATTGAAGCAAAACTCGATAAAGGTGAAGGACCTAAAGCTACTTTACTTGTCCAAAACGGCACTTTATCTTTTCAAGACTATGTTGTCGTCGGAACAGCTTATGGAAAAATTCGTCGCATGACAAATGAATTTCAAAAGATTATTAAAAGCGCCTCACCATCGACACCAGTCGCGGTCATTGGGTTATCTGAAGTTCCTAATGCCGGCGATCACTTCATGGCCTTTCCTAACGAAAAACAAGCTCGCGACATCGCTTTAAAGAGGAAATTGATCAAAATTGAAGAGGAGAGAAACTCATCGAAAGGTGCAAGTCTTGATGATTTATATAACCGCATTCATGAAGGAGAAATTCAAGATGTTAACATCATTTTAAAAACCGATACAACTGGTTCAAGTGAGGCAGTTAAGGCTTCATTATTAAAATTATCTAATGATCAAGTTCGTGTAAATATTATCCACGCTTCAGCGGGTGCAATCACTGAAAGCGATATCATGCTTGCTAGTGCCTCTAAAGCAATTATTTACGGTTTTAATGTCCGACCGAGTTCACAAATTAAAGCTAAGGCTGATTTAGAACATATTGAAATTCGTTTACATCGCATCATTTATGACTTAATTGAAGAGATGGAAGATGCTTTAAAGGGTATGCTTAAAAAAGAAGAAGTGGAAATTGTTACTGGTCAAGCTGAGGTACGCGAGCTGATTAAAATTTCTCGCGTCGGCATTATTGCTGGCTCTTATGTTACAAGCGGATTAATAAAAGCTGGTGAAAAAGTTCGCATTTTACGTGATGGTATCATCATTTATGATGGCAAAATTGCCTCTTTAAGAAGATTTAAAGATGATGTCAAGGAAGTTAAAGAAGGCTATGAATGTGGCTTAACAATTGAAAATTTCAATGATTTAAAAGAATTAGATATCAT
>CASFSG010000091.1 GCA_949297305.1 uncultured bacterium | reverse complement strand
ATTGTTGAAAGCGCGATGTTAATTGCTTTAGCAGTTGGATTAGATTTTGATGGTTTGAAAATTACATTAGGCGCAAGCGGAGGATCAATTTCTTTTACTACTATTCCCTTAGCCATTTTGGCGCTTAGACAAGGTCCAATTAAAGGTTTTCTTGGTATTGGAGTTATCTATGGTTTAATTACTTGCATCCTTGATGGTTGGGGACTATATACTTTTCCGTTTGATTATTTGTTAGCTTATGGTTCTATAGCAATTTTTGGTTTCTTTAAACAACTAATTATAAAATCCGATGCCAAATATAATTGGAAAAGTATCGTCTTTACTGTTGTTGCTTCATTGTTTGCCAGCGCACTAAGATGGCTGTTTGCTTCAATTAGCGGTCTTATATTATATGAAACTCCCTTTGTTGAATCATTAATTTATAATGCCGTTTATGTTCTACCTAGCGGAGCAATTATGCTCGTTTTGCTCATTGCTTTATATAAACCTATTTGTCTTATCGATCGCCTATTTGTTAATAAAGCAAAGAATAATATTTAAAGAATTAAAAACAATAATTGTTTTTTTCATCATTTTTAGGCAATATAATTATTTAAGTTAATCAAAGAGGGTTATTTATGCTAGCAAATGAAGAAAAGAATATTAATGAGAATAATCAAGAAGTAGATGAGAAAACTTCTGAAAGCCTCTCGCAATCTGTCGAAGCAGAAGAAGCTAAGGAAAATAAAGAAACAATTGACGATAAGTTAACAAAAAATATTTCTAACGAAAACGATAATCAGAAAGCCAAAGTTGAAGAGGAGGAACCTCCTTTACCTATTGACAGTGATTATCTTATTGAGTTTGAAAATTATCGTAAGAAATTTTTGAAGTTTTATAAAATCCAAAGATATTTACAATGGGCAGTTGCTGCGGTTGCGTTAATAATTATTATCTTTGCTTGGGTTGGTTCGGCGTTATGGGATTTCGATATTTGGATAACTATTTCAATGTTTGCCACATCTTTAGTTATCTTTATCGCTTATTCAGTGATTATGCGCGTTGTTTTAAATAAAAAGATGAAAAAATATTTCATCGAATATTATGATTTAACTTATAAATACATAACCGAAGGTTATACATATGATGATTTTTTGGTTGATGCTCATAAGAAGATTGAAACTATCGATTTTTTAGAAAGCGACGTTTACCAAAATATTGTTAATGTCGGCTCTAGAGCCCTGGTCTCGTTTAAATATGATGATTTACCAATCTTTATGTGCGATGCGGCAGGCTCAGTTAAATATGAAAAACGTTTAATTCCTGTCTTTGTTGGAAAGTATTTTAGAGCACCAGCGAGTTACGATTTAGAAACCAAAACCATTATCTATTTAAAAGGTGATGCCCGTTCTATTCCTCCGACAAAAGTTGATGATTTAAATGTTTCATATGAAGATGATCGGATGATTATTTATTCTAGCGACAAGAATTATCAAAAGTTTTTTAATTCCAAATGTAAAAAAACTTTTTTGGAGCTAAAAC
>CASFSG010000090.1 GCA_949297305.1 uncultured bacterium | reverse complement strand
AAGAGACGGACGACAATTAATTAGAGCTAAAATTTCAGAGAATCGCAATCAAGAAATCATCTACTTTGAAAAAGTAGTGGATGCGAATGGCTTAGTTGATTATCTAGTCGTAAATCCATAAAAATAGGCGATATTTAAAAGGAAATCACTGCAAACTGCAGTGATTTTTCTTATTTTTAACTAAATCAATTAGTTATACATTTAATATCTATCTCATTTTTCTCATATTTTTTTATCGATGTTTGTTTTCTTTAATATACGCATTGTAGTAGTTCTTTTTGAAGGTGTTTTTGCTTATTTTTACTCGTCATGATTTGGTCTTAATATTTTATGAAGCGTATAACGCGCGATAATTAAATAATTACGTTTTTTATGAGGCATCAGTGGGCCATATTGAGGCGAAATTATTCAATACACATTCTTATAATTTATGTAAATTAAATCAAACTATTTTTAAATTTTTCTGGTAAACAAAAAGTCTACTCTTTTTATAATAATAGACCACTTGTTTAAAATGAGTTTCATGTTTTTAAAAACACCCTCGACAATTCAAATTTCTCTTGCTTTGCCATATGAACCGTCTAGCTTTTCACAAATGTTACAAAATATAACTTTGTTTGCTAAATAAGTAATGCTTTTCTTAATGAATGTAGAAACATATGCATTAAAAGCTCTTTTAATCTTTTCTATTTTTCTTTCGTTATAGCAAAATATAAATACCTATTAAATATAGAGAAAGATTTGAACAACGTTTTAAAAAGTCTTTAATTTTTGGTATAAAAAGAAAAAGCCTGAACACTCTAATGGCATCAGGCATAATCTGCGATAATGCTTTTATGCTATCGCTTTAATACAAAACGACACCCATACTAGCGAAATGATACCTTACTAGAAAAACGGGCTCTTTTAAAAATCGCGTTGTCCAAGTTTTAAAAGCACACACGAAAAAATTAAGAAACCTGAAAAAAGTGGGGAGGTCAATCCACATCACTTTTTTCATGGTCGATTACCCATTGCAAAAGGTCGTCATAATCAATTTCACCGGCTGCTATTTTTAGAAAAACCGAAGCCAATTCATCCTGCGTATAGAAAAGGGAAATTCCATTCAATGCGAGGAACACAAGCATTGCGTGTGCACCGATTCGCTTATTGCCATCCAAGAAAGGATGATTTTGTACCAGCCCACAAGCTAGGCGAGATGCTTTCTGATGCACGGATTGAAATAATTCGATTGAATCAAAGGTTTGAAATGGAGCAGCGATAGCCGAATCCAAAAGTCCCTCGTCCCGTAAACCATCCGAACCACCTGTTTCCATTATCAAAGCATGGTGCATAGCGATGATTTGATGTTTGGAAAGAACAATCACTTCGCCAACTCCTCGTAAGCTGTCCGATTTTTTTCAATGAGCTGTTTGGAAAGTATTTCTACGGAACTATCTGTTGCTATTTGAATCGTAGGTCCTGAACGCTTGACCTCAAAGGGAATGCGTTGTTCCCGAACAGCTTGTTTGGCAAACATGGTAATGGCAGAACTTAAAGAAAGTCCGAGATCGCTAAACAATTCATCAGCCTGGGCTTTAAGCTGTTCATCCATGCGGAT
>CASFSG010000089.1 GCA_949297305.1 uncultured bacterium | reverse complement strand
TGATTAAGGAAGGGAGAGTTTTAATAGATTTTTACGCTGATTGGTGTGGACCTTGCCAAATGCTTGCGCCAATCTTAGAACAATTAGCTAACGAAGACAAAGATTTATCAATCATCAAAATAAATGTCGATGATTTCCCTTCGATTGCTAAAGATTTTCATATCTCTAGCATTCCTTCATTAATCTATTATAAAAATGGTGAAATCGTTAAAAAACAAATTGGTTTCTTGCCTTTAAGAAACCTCAAAGAATTAGTTGCTTAATTTTTTTAGTGCAACTTTGTGAAAAATATTATATATTTATTAACGCATCATTGCAGGCGTAGTTTAGTGGTAAAACATTAGCCTTCCAAGCTGAATTTGCGAGTTCGATTCTCGTCGCCTGCTCCAGAGCGTTAATTAGCCGATATTATCGGCTTTTTTAATATAATCGCTGATTATTTTTTCTCAATGTTACAAAAATTATTGTAATTTGAAAATATTTTTATACTTTTAACAACAAAAAATACGTTGAATAAAATGAAAATATAATTTATCAATTAATCATCATTCAATTTATCATCAATTGAATCGTTTGATTTCTCATTGTTACTATCCGAGGAAGGTCTATCATTATTTATTGGAGTTTTATCATTATTATTTTCATGATGTTTCGCTTGTAATCTTTGATCAATTTCAGCAATTCTAGCATCGATATCTTTAAGCATATCTTCTTCAAAAAATTTTTGTTCTTTTAATCTTTTTAAGTCGCGTTGAGCGATGAGTAAAGTAGCTTCTTGATATTTATCCGCATATTTGATAAATAGTTGTTTAATCATATCGAAGTGATAAGGTAGATAAAATAAAAGGAAGAAGCAACCGACAAAGACACTGAAGATAGCTATTTGCGAAATATTATGAATAAAAAGGGTTCCTAAATACGCCCCTAAAGTTGTCCCACAAGTAAAAAGCAATAAACCAAGCCAACAATATTTATAATAATCTTTATAATAGTCTTTACGATATAATTTAAAGGCGAGATGATATAGCATCGCAGCTTCTTTTTCATGACCAGCATTAACCACCAACGAGGCTGCAAAGATAGCGCTAGAGTTAATAGATATAGCGTGAATATACATTAATGAAGAAAAATAATAAGCGAGAATTTCAATAATTAATAAAGCGAGATTAAAACCATGATGTTCTAACAAGGAATTCATCGCTTTTAATAACTCACTCGCGTCAATCGTCATATTTAAATTATTAATAATTTGGTTAAACGTGGGGTCGATATAAAGTAATACGTAATAAGCAATAATGGTACCCACTACTGAGATTGCTATAAAAATTAATAAAGCTTTAAACAAAGATATAATCGAACGATAGCCACTACCAAGATGCAAGCGATAATAACTAGCAAAACACAAAAAGAATAATTTAAAAGAAAAGCGACCGCCCGCATTACTAATATCATTAATGCCTTGGAAGGCATATAAAGAAGGTAAAAAAAGCAAAATTGATGTAAAAACCAAACTAATGGGGGCAAAATACCCTAACGCTCCGCATATTAACGCTATAAGCAATAGCATCATTAAAGCTTGGGTTTTATCAAGAGCGTGTTTTCGATAAGATTTCAAAACTTCTTTAACCATTTTTCACCTTCGTCATATTGAGGCGGTAAATATCTTGCACTGCATTTTTTAATTGTTCTTCATTTAAAGGATTAACGTCGCGATTCTCAAGATTTTTAATCAATTTATAAAGTTTTGCAAGTGGGACAATAAAATTATCTTTGCTCTTTATTTCTAATGATGAAATATAGCAGTCATCGTT
>CASFSG010000088.1 GCA_949297305.1 uncultured bacterium | reverse complement strand
GCAATTAATAACTACTTAGTGTTTATCGGTAAAGAAAAACTAAAAATCAAATCAGTTAAAGTTCAGCAGCGATTGTTTTTAGAGAATGTTATTAGTGATTCTGATTATCAGTTTCTTAAAAAGAAGTTAAAGAAAGAAAAGAACATGCAGTGGTATTTCGTTGTTAGATTTCTAGCAGCAACTGGAGCTAGAATAAGTGAACTTATTAAAATCAAAGTCGAGCATGTTAGAAAAGGATATATCGATATTTATACGAAAGGCGGAAAGATTAGAAGGATTTATATTCCTAAAGTTCTTAGAGTTGAGGCTGAAAAATGGATTGAAAAAGATCTAAATCTTGATAGTGGTTATATTTTTGTTAATCGATATGGCGAAAGAATCACAAGTAGAGGTGTATCACAACAGTTAAAAAAATACGCAATTAAATTTGGAATAGATCCTAATGTTGTATATCCCCATTCTTTTAGACATCGCTTCGCTAAGAATTTTCTTGAGAAATATAACGACATCGCTTTATTAGCAGACTTAATGGGACACGAATCAATTGAAACAACAAGAATATATTTAAGAAAAACCGCGAACGAGCAGCAGTCAATAGTGGATGAAATAGTTACTTGGTAAATAAATAATTAATACGGGTGAGCGTTTTCATAATATTTTTTGCTAAAATAATTTTGACTAAAGGAATAATAATATTTTTGGCCTATTTATGTTATTATAAAAAAGAGTTGTTTTTCAAAATAACGCTTTTATTTAGATAAGCAACAATATAAAAAAACGAGAACAAATCCATGCAAAATTCACAGGGCGTAATCTACATACTTACCAATCCATCATTCCCAGACTATGTGAAGATAGGCTATGCAGATGATGTAAATAAAAGATTAAAAGAACTTAATAGGAGTGAATGCATTCCCTTTGCGTTTAGACTTTATGCCTATTATGAAGTTCCCAATCGACTTACCGATATGAAACTTCATCAAATGATCGATAAGCTTAATCCTAATTTAAGGAGTATTGATGAATTTAATGGCAAGACTAGAAAAAGAGAATTTTATAATATGAGTGCTGCCGATGCTTATTCGATCTTAGAGACAATCGCTCAAATAAATGGGTTAGAAGACCATTTAGTGTTAGTTGAGCCTTCTGCTAAACAATTAAAAGATGAAGAGGAAGCCGAAGAGATAAGAACTAAAAGAGCGTCGCTTCCTAAACTTGATTGGATGGTGGAAGAAGGCTTAGTTAATATAGGAGATAAGATTTGTGTTATTTCTCATCCTAATGAGATAGCTACGGTAGTGGATGGAAAACATGTCGAATATCATGGTGAAATAATGTCTTTGAATGCTTATGGGTGCAAAGTTACTGGTTGGACTGCCATTCAAAGCTATGGATTTATGAGAAAGATTAATGACAAGAAAACATTGTCTGAACTTAGAGAAGAAAAAATGAAAGAACTAGGGATGATTGAATAAATGATGAGATGGGAATATAAAGTTGTTGATATTAGTGCAAGTTTTAAATCTATATCTAGGGTTGAAAATGATATAGAAGAAGAATGCAATATATTAGGTCAAGAAGGTTGGGAACTAGTTAATTTTGCCATCGGCGGAGTTTCCTATATTCTTATTTTTAAAAGACCATTAAGATAATAGTATATGTGCACAGCAATTAAAAAAGATTATCTCTTTGGTCGTAATCTAGATTTAGACTACGATATCCCTTTTAATGTAATCTATGTTCCAAGGAACCATCCTTTTTCCTTTCTTCACTTGCCTAGTAGCAATCACCATTATGCAATGATGGGAATGGGGATGTTAGTGAATAATTATCCGCTATATTTTGATGCCTTCAATGAGGTTGGTTTAGCAGCAGCGGGCCTTAATTTCCCTAATAACGCAGTGTTTAACGCCTTTCAAAATCATAAAAACAATCTTTCACCGTATGAATTAATCCCTTATGTTTTATCCCGTTTTAAAAACATTCAAGAAGTAAAGGAATTTTTATTAACCACAAATTTAATTGATGTACCTTTTTCTAAGGATATGCCACTTGCCCCTCTTCATTATATCTTCGCCGATAATAGTGGTTCCCTAGTATTAGAACAAGATAATAGTGGTTTGCATGTTTATGATAATCCCTATAATGTCTTAACTAATAATCCGAAATTTCCTCAGCATCTAGAAAACGCAAAGCAATATTTAAATTTATCGAACGAATTTAATAACGAACGATTAGCTAATTTAAATGTCGTTCCCGATTCCGTTGGTTATGGTAGTTTAGGCCTTCCGGGTGATTACACTTCCTCTTCGCGTTTCATTAAAGCTTTATATCTAAATAAATATGTCATTTTACCCTCTAAGCATTCGGAGGCTATTAATGCTTTTATCAATATGCTTTTAAGTGTCTCCTTTCTTAAAGGCGTCGCGATTTCGAAAAATAAGCAAGACGAAAGAACCCTTTATAGTGCAGCGATGGATTTAAAAGATTTAAACTACGCTTATCGTTTAGAAAACGATAGTCAAAATCATCTAATTCGGATGCCGTTAAATTTAAACGAAATTAAAACATTTAAGTTATATTGATTAATTATCTTTGTGCAAGATATTTCTTTTAAGAAAAACATTAATTAATCTAAATAAATTAATATCAGTCAATATTGCTTAAAATTGTGGTCGTTTTTACATTAAAAATAATGTTTATCGCGAAAAAACTAAAATGATAATTTAAAATATTATAGTAAAATATTTATATATTAATTATATTAATATTTATTATAATTTTGGTATATAAAAAATATAGCAATATTAACAATGGATACCTCATCTATATTTGTGCTTGCATAATTTTATTCATATAATTTAAGTCTAACTTATCCAATAGAAGGAGGAATATTTATGCAACTATTATCAAAGAGAAGATATGGCCTGATTTTACTAGTGTCTTGCATGTTAATTGGAGGTTCAGCAATTGGTCTTTCTTTAATCGATGGACGAGCTATCTATATTGACGCTACAGCAGTTGATGAACGAGGCCTCTATGATTTAACTTTATCAGATGATGAAAATAAGATTGTTTCTTTTAGTGAATCTCATTATGGTACATTAACTAGCGGTGGTGCCACCATTAATGTTGGGTTTGCTAATTTAAGCGCGTATGAAGGTGGATATGCTACTTTAGGCGAAGATTCTTATTTGTATGTTGCTAAAGAAGACATTATGTATAATAACGCTTTAACCGGGCTTTCATATCTAACGATTACTTATGATGGTGAAGCTCCAACTATTTATTATAGTGATGATGCCTATTTTACTAGTGTCGCTAATTTAGAAAATGATGGCTGGGTTAATGGAGGTTTAGCGGCTAGCAGTGGTCAAGAATTTATCTTTCCTAAAGGTCATAATTATTGGTTCATAAAATCTAATGGTAATGTTAATATTACATCGATTGTTACCAAATATTCTTGTTTAGCTCATGATGGTGTTATCTACGATGGAAAGATGGATGACGAGATCTACACCGATGCAGTAAAAACAAATAGTTTCACTTTAAGAAAAGATTTATCTAACTGGATTACTTTTTACGCTGCTAGAGATAATCAAGGCATTTATATGTATGTTGATTATAATGTTCAATCGATTAAAAATGCTGGAAGTGCTTGGCATGAAGTAGACAATTTTGAATTTAGAATTGGGGTTGATGGT
>CASFSG010000087.1 GCA_949297305.1 uncultured bacterium | reverse complement strand
CGTTTATCATCTCTTTCTTATAAAATTGTCGATAAAATTAATAAGTTATTCGTATTAGAAGATAAGGCACACAAAAATAAATTATTCGGTAATGAACTTATCTCTTTTAGACAAGAAGAAGAATTACCTCTAATTAATGATATTCATGATTTAGTTTTTAATAACACACCTAAAAAAGGAAGTGTTTTGAAAAATGCACTTAATTATACAAAGAAAGTATGGAATGATTTACTCCCTTATTTAGATGAACCATATCTAGAACTAACAAATAATTTAGCTGAAAGATGTGTTAAACCATTCGTCATAAATAGAAAAGTATTTCATCCTTCAGGAAGTGAAATAGGAGCAATTAACACCGTTAAATTATTTTCCCTTATTAGAACTGCAATTAGTAATGGTCTAGTTCCATATCGATACTTAAAATATGATCTTACAAATATAAAAACTAAACCAATAGATGAATTATTACCTTATTCAAAAGATATTGGAAAATTAATTTAAACTTCGTGATTTTCCGTGATGGGAGATTTGAACTCATGATACGAGTTTAAACTATAATTTGATAGTATTTTTCATCACTTAACTTTATTTGTTCTTTAATGGGTGTTAATTAACGACGTTTGCCTAACATCCATTAAAAAATAAATGAAGTTTAATAATAAAAATTAATATTAAAACAACTTAATTTTATATTGTGTGTCTAATTCTCGCCCGTTAGAAAAAGACGGAATCTAGATTCACTCAACGATATCTTTATTATATATTTAGATAGCTTTACTAAGTCTTCTTTAAAGATTTGATGCGACTTTAATAAAAAAACTATCAAATGTCTCATTTTTAAGTGTTAGAGTATTCATATAGAAAGTCTCCTTCGTGTTTGCAATTAACATTGTAAGACTTTCTATTTTTAACTATTACCTACAAAAAACTGATGGTATCGTTTTTTACTTTTTTATAACTATTTTTCAATAGAAAAATTATAATTAATATGTGAAGAAAAAAACTGCTTATATTATCGGATTATCTCTTCTAGCGGTTTCTTTGACATCTTTTGCAATATCTGTTTCACATTTTCCTTTAAAAGAAGAAAAATTTGCTGAATGGATGGAAAATATTACTAATGAAACTTTAATTAATCAAATTCTTCTTCCTGGCACTCATGATAGTGGAGCAACTGTTTCGATTTATGATGTTTCTGGGAAATGTCAAGATTTAACGATTGAAGAACAATTAAATTTGGGTGTGCGATTTTTTGATGTGCGGGTAAAGAATATCGAAAACCAATTATTTATCTATCATTCTTTTATCAATCAAGAACTGCTTTATGAATCATTGCTCGATGATGTTTATGCCTTTTTAGATTCTCACCCATCGGAGGCGATTATTTTTTCAATCAAAGAAGAAAGTGAGCCGCGTGGGGCTAGTGTTGCCACTAGTGAGCTAATTGAACAGATTTGTTATCGAAATTTATCCAGATGGTATTTAGAGAAAGACATACCTAATTTAGGTGAGCTACGAGGCAAAATTATGTTGCTATCAAGATATGACAACAATTCAGTTGGCCTAAATTTATACGATAATTGGGAAGACTCATCGACTTTTGATTTGAATAATGATGGTGTAAATTTTCATGTTCAAGATGAATATCGTTTAAATAATAATCAATTGAAATATCAATCAATTGTTAAGTGCATTGAATATTCTTCACAAGCGCCTAATGTATTTACTATTAATTTTTGCAGTGGTTATATAGATAATATATTCACTAACGCCTTAACTACTTCTCAATATATCAATCCTCTAATGATTGACTATTTTAAAAATGATAACACAAAACCTTCAGGAATAATGTTATTTGATTTTTATAGCTTAGATATTGCGGAGGCTATTTTGGGATGATTAAAAAGGTTGCGCGCATTTTAATGCTCATATTTGCTTCAACTATTGGGTTATTTTCTCTAATTATGGTTGGAGTTGAAATGGCTAATTTGTTTTTAGGCTATTTTTTAACTGCTAACCACGAAGTTCAAAATTTCTTCTATTATTTTTTAAAACTGCTCATGTACCTTATTTTCTTAAGTGGGGCTATTCTTGAATGGATTTATTTCTTTAAAGATAATGAAAACATTCGCATCATTATGGAAATAATTGCTTTTAGCATTTTTTTATGTGGAGCTTTAAGTGCGTTAATATCTTTAATTCGCGGGCAAGAAGAAATTTACCTTATTTTAATTGACTTCTTGTTTCCGCTAGTTAATGGAGTAGTATTAGTAATAATTCACTATATCAATTTTTTAGAAAAAACAATCAAATTAGAATTGGAGAAAGAAAATGAAAGCAGTCGAAAAGAAGAAATCTAAATTAGGTTTTAAAACATGGTTAGTAATTTGGGTAGCGGGTCTAATTGGTCAACTAACATGGGTTATTGAAAATTCATTTTTTAATACCTATG
>CASFSG010000086.1 GCA_949297305.1 uncultured bacterium | reverse complement strand
AAAAAGAATTGAGGATAAACTACCTGTTTGATTAATAGCAGTTACACCTACTCCCCCAACCGTGGAACGTAAAACTAACGAATTTAATAAAGACAAAGAATTATTTAATAAAGATGAGATAAAAATAGGAATAGCAAAAATTAAGATAACTTTAAATGGACTACCACTAGTGAGATCATGGAAGGCGAATACTTTTTTAATAAAGTTAAACAGGCGATTAGGTTTACTCATTTAAAACACTAATATTTTGTCGCATAACTTAGATAAGAAAAGGCGACATTTACATTAAAAATATTGTTAAAAATAAAAATGCAATTCCTTGTATAGGTTAAGAATAGCAATAAAAAATTTATGACAATTAAATAAACAATTAAATAACAAGAAAAATCTTTTTAGTTTTTTTAAAAATTATCTTTAATATAGGCGAGAAGATTTTCTTTTTGATTAGGAATTTTTTCAGCTATAACTAAATCTAAAATAGCGTTTAAAATTAATGAAATATTTTTTCCCATAAATCCTAGGTTTACTAAATCGTTACCACCAATTGCTAAATCGCTGATATTATAGATGCACTCATCTAAATGAAGAGATTTTAAATATGATAAATCAATCTTTTCTTGATAATGGTGAATCGAGTACTTTTTTAATAAAATTAATTGATTTAAGACATCATAACCACCTAAATCCTTAATTAAAAATTTGATTTTTATCTTATCGATAGGTATTGCAAAACTTAAATATTTTGAAAATAAATTAACTCTAGAAATTGTATAATTTGAATATTTATAATGCTTTAATATCATTGCAATGTCATTAAGCGAGAAATCCATTAAATCATAAAAAAGGACCAAACGAGAAACTAAATTATGCGGGGATTTTTTTAAAAGATTAAAAGCAAATAAATTACGTTTAGTTTTTTTAAGTTTATCATTTAATAAAATAAAAGGGTTTAATGGACAATTCAAAAGAACTTCGGGGTGATTGTTTAAAAGAATTTTATCAAACTCTTCACGAATTCTTTCAACTGATATGCTATTAATTAGATATGCCAATTTTTCAATGGCTAAAAAAGTGTTGGTTTCAATTTTACCATCAATTTGAGAAGCGAAACGAAAGGCTCTAAGCATTCTTAAAGCATCTTCATTAAATCGTTCAGTGGGATTTCCGATTGCTTTAATTAAACGGTGCTTTAAATCCTCTAAACCATTAAATAAATCGATTAACCCTTCGCGTGGATTAAAAGCGAACGCGTTAATGGTAAAGTCTCTTCTAATTAAATCCTCTTTTAATGAAGAAACAAATTTTACTAAAGATGGGTGTCGATGGTCGAAATAGTTATCTTCATGACGAAATGTTGTAATTTCGTAAATTTTTCGCCGAAAATAAATCGAAATTGTTCCGTGTTTTATTCCTGTATCAATAGTTTTAGGAAAAATGTTTTTGATATCGATAGGTCTAGCGTTCGATGCTAAATCAATATCATTAATTTTCTTTTTTAAAAGAATATCTCGCAAAGCACCGCCGACAACATAACATTGATAACCGTTCTTTTCAATTTTTTTCAAAAGATAAAAAACATCTTTGGGAAGTTGCTTGAAAATAAATTTACTAATAAATGTTTTATTCATAAATGAATTTATTTTTTATCTAATTCACCTAATTGGTTGCAACGTCTTCTTAAGGCTTCAGCCATTTCATCTTTATTAGGATAAAGTTTTTTTAATTCTGAATATTTTATTGGCTTATCAAAATAATAATTGCGACTTGCTTTACAAAAATATGCTAAATAGATATCTAAATCTAATCCTTGCTTTAAACAATAGTCGGCTAAAACGGCAAAACCGCTATAAAAATGTGTTATTCGATCAAAATAACCATTGCTGCTATCTTCAGGAAAGATAACCAAATTTTCCTGAAAATCATTAATCACGCGATAACAAGCTTTAATACTTTTTAGAAAATTATAATCACTATATGAGGGAATGACTTTTAAACCTTTGTATGTAGCATACACAAAAGGGCAGGCAAAAAAAGCACAAAACTTAGCGAGTGGCAAAGACATCTTGCCTTTTTGATGCCAATAAATGTGTGCTAAATAATTATATACTTCTTTTAATGAACCAGTCATTTGGTAGGCGCCTAAAATTCTTGTCTTAAAAGGTGCGTATACTTCTAAAGTCAATGGCGCTCTTGAGCCCACATGATTAGATAAAATTAATGAAGGTTGAGTTATTTTATCACCAAGAAAAATAAAATTTGGTTGATGAATCGCGATGCGAATAAGCAATTTTAGAAACCTAAAAGAGAGAGAATCTTGACCTTTTGCAGATAATGTTTCTTTTTTCACAAAAGAAATTTTAACAAATATATAATAAAATTAATATAAGAAATTTAAGGCCAGGAAATGTCTAGTAAATTTTTATAAAACAAAAAGGGTCAAGATAGAGCTCTATTATCGCTCGAGACCTCATGCTGAGTGGTGTCCAAACACCTTGTCCAGCACTTACCCCGTTCACATCCAGAGCTGATACTCTGCCCTGGTCTAACCTAGTTTATAAAATATAAATCCCGGATTTCTCCAGGAAATTTACTCGGTAATGAACTATCACCCTTACATAGTAGAGGACTATTAATCAGGTCTTCTAGAATCACTCAGCATGAGGACTCTCGCTTTAGACACTGATAAGCTCTTCATCCAGGGGCGGCAGGAATCGAACCCGCAATAACGGTTTTGGAGACCGTTGCTATGCCGTTTAACTACGCCCCTATGCTCGAATTATTATATTTATCAAAAGAGATTTATGCAAGATAGAATAAAATTATTTTATTAAGTAATATTTTACTGGTTAAATATATATTTGTTATTAGAGAATAATGATAAAATATTTTTAAGCATATTATTTTCAAATAAAATTATAGAAAAATAATAAAGATCTTTTATTGGAATTTAATTGAGCAATGTCTTAGTAATTCCATCTTTATAATTCATCTAAAAATATTTATCATATTAGGAATACTCCTATCGTTCATTATTATAAAGATATTTTATTTTTTTCTTAGAAAGGATTTAGAATAGATAAGATTATAGAAATTTTTCTAGATTTTTTATCAAAAATCCTATTTTTGCGTTATTAAATGCGCAATAGAGGATTTTTTTCTTCTATTTATTTTTAATAAATTATTTAAATAATATATGTAAAACTTCATTATTTTTATTCTTTTTTTCGTTATAAGTTCATAAGAGATCTCCGTTTTGGCAATATTAAATAAAGAATAAATCATAGTCATTTCAATATTCTTCCTTTATATATGAAGATAACATTTATTAACTTTATCAATTAGCGATATGATTAAGTTTATTATAATAATAATTATTTTCGTCTAAATTCTTTAAAAATTCCTCGATCGCCTGGTCATATATTTCTTTATCATCATATCGTAGATGCGAATGACGACCATGCGGTAAATAAACTATTTCCTTATGAACTGATCGGGAAAGTTTAAATAATTTACTCGCATTCTTACTAACCGAAAAAATGTCTTTTTCACCGCTTAAAAAGAGAATTGGTTCTCGAACATTTTTAATGATTTTTTTAGGCGTGACTCGATACGGATTAACTTTATTATATTTTTTAATTTTATGTAAAACTTGATAAATGACTGGGAACACTGGTTTACGTTCATCAATAATATGTCGTCGATACATATCAAAAAAAGTAATGAACATTGAATCAGCAATCATAAAACGCAAATAATTAGGAT
>CASFSG010000085.1 GCA_949297305.1 uncultured bacterium | reverse complement strand
CATAAAGAAAAAGACGGCAAAAGTAGTCACCCCTAACCCACCTATTTGAATTAAAAATCCAACGACGATATAACCAAATAAAGTATATGTTCCTCCCACTCCATCATAGACTGAGACTAAACCAGTTACGCAGGTGGAGGTGGTCGCCGTAAATAAGGCGTCAATATAAGAAATATCTTGTCCATCTTGATAGGCAAAAGGAAGACATAATAACCCACTACCAATTAATATTACCGCCATAAATGAGAGGCAGATGACAAACATTGGAGTAATCTTTATACCTTTAATTAGCTTCGAAAACTTTTCTTTCATATCTACCCAATACGTGATAAATCATAGCGTGTTTTTAATTAAATTAAAAGATTATTCATATAAACCATCTTCTTTAATTGATTAATAAGCGGTTATAGATATAATAAATAAGCAGATTAAAACTAAATGAAAGATCAAACAAAGAAGATAAATAAGAAAAAATCTACTATTAACCCACTTTTGGGGGGGGGGCTATAGTATTATTATGTTCTCTATCTTTAATTTCTGCTGGCTTTGCTAGTTTTTTAACCTTTAGTAATGATCTCACCCAAATCGATGGGCAAATAAATGTCGCTGATATTGCTGAAATTGCAAGATTTGATTTAAGCGATGATCACCCTGACGGCAACAAAATATTTACCATTTGCCAAGATGGTTTTATTAATGAAGATGGTGCTATCACAAATAGCGGACAAATTACTTATTATTTTTTGCTAAATAATAAAGTCGCTAGCGAATATGGCATCATCAATAACAACAATATTTCTCTTATTTTTGCTTTAGAAGAAACAAGCGGAATTTTTATTAATACAAATAATTTCTCGATAACAACTTCTTTAAAAGATGGTGATTCTTATTATACTCCAAGCGTCCAAATTGCTAATAAAGTAGCGACAGTCACATTAAATTTACCAATTAATGACATCAACCATAATGCCTATCCCATCAGTGTAACTTATACTTTTACCCTTAATAGTGATGTGGAATTTTTAAGCATCTATAACCGCGCGACTAGTAGTAGTCACTATCCGAATTTTAAGATTAGTTTGAGGTGCCTTTCACCAAATGAAAATTAAGCGCTTGCTTTTATCTATGTTAGTTTTATTAAGCGTCACAATTGGGGCAGCGAGTTTTTTAATTACTTTATGTGAATCAGAAGAGGCTACTGCTATTAAGGTAGATAGTACTTCAAAAAGTATCTTTCGTAATTATTATGCTGGGACAACGAATAATTATGCTTCTTTTAATGATTTAGATGCTGCCTTAACTAACGCGAGCAATCAAAGTGGCGATATTGATATATATATGATGCCTAACAATCATGTGGAATTTAATAATAGTCAGACTAGTAATCATCAAGAGTTAGTAATTAGTGAGAACACTAATTTATATTTGCCTTACCAGGTTAACACCGATGGAACATATAAATGTGAGATATTAAAAGATGAATTAGCGACCACCGATACCGCAATTGCCGATCGCAGTGAAGCTTATGCAAAAAGTAATATGGCTAGTTCAATTGTCTTATATAATACCAAATTAACCGTTGATGGCACTTTAACTATTGGAGGAGTCAATAATGGTAAAGGCGTCACAGGTAAATATGCTCAAATTAGTCTCGATCCGCAATCAAATATTATCGTTAATGGTGCGATAAATATTTATGGCTATCTCAAAGAAAAAGACCATCTTGATTATGAAGATAAATTAAGTTATGAACAAGAAAATAAAGGCAAGAAAAAAGCTAACAATGAATTTATTTATGATGATAATCGCTATCTCCAAATTAATGCTGGAGCAACTGTTATATGTCCGATAGGAGTTTATGATATCAATAAAGGTACTTCGCAATTACAGGGATTAAATTCTAATGGTGTTTGTCCAGTAAACATTTTTGATTTTCCAACCATTCAAACATATTTTAAAGTTTATGGCGGCGCCTTATTCCAAGGAAAAATAAAAACTTATATTTCGGCCGTTAGTGAACCAATCGACGAAATTGCTACAATTGTCGCACCTAGTAGTTATAATAACAAATCTTTATTTATCTTAAACGAAGGGGCTAATCAATATATCTCTTTTGAGTATTGCCCCATCACTCCCGGCATCACAAATGATGATCGCTCAAATACTTATATTAATTTTGCCGGTGAAACAACTTTGGGGAGTTTATATTTTGAATTAATAATGGGTGTAAAAGTTCAAACCGATGATAAATTCTTACCAATTTCCCATAAGTTAAACATTATTATATTAAATGGGGCAACTTTTAATTTAGATAATCAAGTGAAATTGCTCGATGGGGCTTATCTAGAGATTCAAGCTGGTGGCACTTTAAATGTAAATAATAGTTTAATTGCCTATAAAGATAATACGATGCCAAGTTTTGATAAGGCTTATCCCACTAATTGTGGCGATGCACAAATTATTAATAATGGCACGATGAATGTTACTAATAACGGATCACTAGGTGGTAAAATCCAAACAACCACCTTAGAAAATATCGCGAAAATCGATTTAACTAATATTTCTTCGCAAGAAGCTTTAAGCGTTTCTTCTAAAGAAGGGACAAGTGGCATCAACATCAATATGACTGCCAGCGGATATTTTTATGATTCTGAAGAAGATGTCATCGCTGAATATTATCTAAAAGCTGGTGAAATTATTACTTCTGGAAACAATAATATCGAAGCTTATTGGACAAATGGTTTCATTGCGACATATTTATTAAAAATTATTGTCGCTAGTAATAATTATGAATATCCAACATTAGGTTATGAAGTCTTTTCGATTGATCAAACTAGTAATGTTGAAACTAGGGTCACTCCAGAAGGTAATTTAGTAATGGAGAGTATGGAAATACCGATTATTCGTGGGGATAGTTTTAGAATTAATTCAAGTAGCCGCGCGGTAAGTACTTATTTCTCAAGTCAAGATAAAACCGATTATGTCTTTAATAATAACCAAGTTTATCTGATGAGTGGCAATATTGAAATTACTATCGAGCCAGGAGAAGGGGTTTTATGTCGCTTTTCTAGTGACGGGAATTCTGGCAATGGTTCAGCGACGAAAACGATACTAGAATCACCCACTAGTGATGGAGAATATTATCAAATCGGCTCATCAAATAATGGTGTATCAGTCGATGTAGTTGTCAGAAAGGGATATTACATCACTTATCGCTATGAGGAAGGTACAGGTTGGTCAAAAGTTGGTTATACCTATCGTCATAGTGGGTTAGAAACAGTTAAAATATTTGCTGATTTATCGACCGAAGAAAGAGAAGAATGGGAGGCGTTAACCGATTTCAATCAAGACGAATCGAAAGAAAGTGGTGTCACAGGTAATGGAATTATGGTTACTAACCCAATCTTAATCGATGCTTCTTATACATTTCACACTCACCTACAAGCCGAAGGGGAAGATGCTGATATTGAAATGCCTGTCTTTTCTAGCGGCGGCGGCTGCTTTACACCTGATACCCTCGTCATGCTGGCAGATGGTCATAAAGAGGAGGTAAAGAATCTTAAAGTTGGTGACCTAATTATGACTTATAACCACGAATTAGGAAAATGGGAAGCACAGCCGATCGCGGTTTTAACTTATCAAGAAGCGGCTAAACATCAAGTTTTAGATTTATATTTTGCTAACGGCAATAAGATTGAAGTTTTATTTGGCCATGTTTTCTTAAATGCGAATACACGCTTATATGACGAGATTCGCTTAGAAAATATTACCGAATATCTCGGGGAAGAATATTTATATAAAGATGGTAATGAGTTAAAGAAAACTAAATTAATTAATTATGAAATTAGAGAAGAAAATACGGAAGTTTATTCAATCGTCAGCGCTTATAACTATAACCATCTTTTAGATGATATGCTCTGCATTAGCGATGATATCCCAGGTTTATATAATTATTTTGAATTAGATGAAAATTATAATTATGATTTAGCAAAAATGCAGGCAGATATCGCTAAATATGGTTTATATACTTATGAAGATTTCCAAGATTATATTAGTTATGAAGAATTTGTAATCTTTAATGCAAAATATCTCAAAGTTGCCGTCGGAAAAGGT
>CASFSG010000084.1 GCA_949297305.1 uncultured bacterium | reverse complement strand
CTCCTAAAGAAGGTCAAATTGCTCAAAAAACTGAAGATAGTGTCGGGCCTTATGAACTTCACGATTTCTTTATTTATTATTTCTTAAAAGAGCATTTTTCGATGAAAAAAATACTCTATTTAGCTAAAATTGCTTTTCGCAATAAATACGATGAAGAAACAATTAAAAAATGGTTGACTATTTTTATTAAAAGATTTTTTGCAAGTCAATTTAAAAGATCTTGCTCGGTCGATGGAATTAGAATTGGCGAAGTCGGTGTCTCTCCGCGCGCTGGCTTAAGGATGAGTAGCGACACATCTTGTCAAACATTTATTGATGAGTTAGAAAAAGAATAAGCACTACGTGCTTTTAAATAATTTCTTGCTATTTTTAATAAATTTGTTTATATTTTTGTCGATATGATTAATGTTGATCCTCCTCTTGACCCTCTGATATTAACTAGCGTAGATAATACCGTCTACGGCATGCCTAGTTGGGTCGTTTGGATTTTAGTTGCAATTTTATTAATTGTCAGCGCTCTTTTTAGCGCCTCCGAAAACGCTTTTTCTAATTGTAATAAGTATCACTTTAAGGTTTTAGCCGATGAAGGCAAAGTAACTGCTAAAATCATCGTTTTTCTCACCGAGAAATTTGAACATACTTTAGTGACTATTTTAATTGGCAACAATATTGTTCAAACTCTCATTTCGACGATGACGGCGGTCTTGTTTTATAACTTATTAATGGGCACTTCCTTAGCAAATTATGAAGCTATTATCTCCTCCATTTTGGTTGGTGCTTTAGTTTATGTCGTTAGTGATACCGTCCCAAAAATACTTTCAAAAGCGATTCCTAATAAGATGGCCATTTTACTTGCTTGGCCTGATTTTATCTTTTACATTTTGTTATTTCCATTATCTTATATTTTTAAACTCATCCTCGCTTTAACTCATAAAATTTTCCATATTAAAGAGAAAAATACTTTAACAAAAGAAGAATTTATCGATCAAGCTGATGAAGCAATTAGCGAAGAAAACATTTTAAATGAGGGCGAGCAATTATTTGAACCCAATGAAATTGGGATGATTAAAAAGGCTTTGACCTTTGATGAAATCAGTGCGAAAGATGTTTATACACCTTTAGATAGAATTATATCTTTAAGTGCTGATAATTTATCAATTAAAGATGTTAATGAATTCATTATTAATAATAAGTACTCTCGTTATCCGGTCTATGAAGATGATAAAGATAATATTGTTGGGGTTTTAAGTGTTAATGCCTATTTTAAAGAATATGCTTTAGATAATCATTTAGATGTACGTTCTTCTTTAAGTCAGCCGCTTTTTGTTAATGAGGATGAAAAAGTTGATGATATCTTTAAAAAACTCAACAACGAAAAGACGCATGTCGCCTTTGTTAAAAACGAGGAAGAAAAAGTTATTGGAATGTTGACAATGGAAGATATTCTCGATCAACTCGTAGTTACCAAAAAGGAGGCTAAATAATTATGGTTTTAATAATTGTTTATAGTGTAGTTCTCCTTCTTTTACTCATTTTATCAATGTTTTTTTCTAGTGCGGATATGGCTTATGGCTCGGCTAGTTTAAATCGTATTAGTAAATTGCAAGATGAAAATCCCAAAAAGAAAAAATTTGCTCGCGCCTATAAATTGTCAAAGAATTATGATAAGACGATTTCGACAATTCTTTTATTTAATGACACAATTAACGCTGGGCTAGATACAGTCGCGACATTGCTCGGCATTCAAATTGCCTTGCAAGTCGGTATTACAAATAACGATACATCTGAACTCTATGGTTTAGTTGCTTCTTTAATCGTCTTAGTGCT
>CASFSG010000083.1 GCA_949297305.1 uncultured bacterium | reverse complement strand
ACCGTTTATAACGAAGGTGCAAAACAAGCCCAGCCGATGATGCATGAGTTCCTTAAAGATGCGCAGGCAAAACTTAAAGAAGATATTGCAAAATGCGATGCGGAATATAATGAAAATATTGCTGCTATTAATGCGAAATATCAAATTGATCAAAGCACTAGCCCTGATGCAATTAAAGCTAATGAAATGGCAAAGCGCACGGAAATAAAAGATGCTAAAGCAAAATACAATTTAGCTATTGATCGTGTAGTTACCGAATCAAAAGTATTCTATATTTCGATTAATGGTCACTATATTAAAGTTCCTACCGACATGACCTTAAAAGTTGTCCAAGCCTTAGGCGTTACTCTCTTTACAAGTAGCTTCCGTTATGAAGTGCCTCATGACGCCTACCGCATTGCCGAAGAAGGTTATGGTTTTAAGGGAATCGTTGAAAATATTTTAGATTACGGCACTGAACGCTTCGCGGTCGTGCAAGTTGTCGATCAAAATATTTATGTCAAGATTGATCAAGATGTTGTGGCTGGAGATACAATTTATCTGACAGTCGACATCAACAAAATTAGAATATTCGAAAATAAATTCGATATTCGCCTCATTTAGGTGCTAAAGGTTATCCTTTAACATAAAACAGTTAAAATGAAAGGAGAAAAAACTTATTTATGAAGAAAAGAGTTTTAACTATTTTGCCTCTTTTCGCCTTTGCGTTGGCGCTCACTAGCTGCCCACAAGGTGAAGAGAGTAGTACTTCTACTGGTCCTGGAAGCGAGTCTGCTACGCCGCCAGCGGGTGTAACCGACATTACGACAGTTGATTTGCCTGAAGCTCCTGATGGACAAGTTACCGTCGCCTTCGTTTATTCTAGCGAGTCTCTTGAATTACCAGAATATGTTTCGATTTGGTTGACTGGCGGTTTCACTGAAAGCGCGAACGAAGATGGAACTTGGAACAGCGATTGGCCAATTAATTATGGCGCGACCGAAATGCAATTAATGGAAGGTACTAGTGATGTTTACTACGCACATATTACCGTTCTTGAAGAGGAAGAATATGGTGGCACTAACGGGGTTGATTCTTACCAATTAGTAGCTGGCTATAATGAAAATGCTGGCTTAGCAGAAAGTAGTTCTGGTTTATTATGGGTTGATAATTATAAATCCGATGAGTGTCAAGCTTATTCTTATGGAGAAAACCCAAAATGGCAAAATAATGGTGATGGCACAATTTATTTAATTAGTAATAATAATCCAGATGCCATTCATACTTTCTCAACACTTCCACCTGAACCAGTTGAAATGAAGAATTTCCACTTAGTAGTTAGTTGGCCAGAAGCTTTACCAAGTTGGGCGGCCGCTTATGGTGTTGGTACCTTCAATAACTGGGGCAATGATGAAGACTTCGATATTTCTAAGTGGAAATTCGAAGCTCTTGATGATTATGCTTTCGCTGAAGAAGATCGCTATTATTACTCTTTGAATATTGGTACAGTTATCGCTAACGCACCACTTGAATATAAAGTCGTTTTATTAGCTCCTGATGCTAGTGGCAAACCAGGCGATGCGATGTATCAATATCAATTCGGTGATGCGATTACTAACGAAGAAGGTGAAACCACTTATACCAATAATATTTCAACTACTCCATTAGCAGGACAAGGCACTGACGGCGCTTATGATGCATCACACGATTTCAAAAGATATCCAAGTCAAGTTTGGACCGATCCTTCTATAACTCGCGAAGTTGAATTCCGCTTCGTTAATAGTGAGACCGGTACAACTGTTCCTGAAGGTACAGTTCCAGGTATTACTGGTGGCTTCACTGGTTGGGCTTATGCTCAAATGACTTTAGTTGAAGATTATTGGACAGTTACCCTTGAAATTGGCGGCGGATCACAAGACTTAGAATTTGGTGTTACAAGAGGCTCTGAATGGAATGGCGCAATTAAAGATGCTACTGGCAGCAATTTAAAAATTACTGTTCCTGGTGAACATGATTTAGTTACCATTACAGCTGCTTATTCAACATTTGGTGTTGGTGATGAGCCAAGCGTTTTCCATCCAGGTACTGTTACTTCATCGACAAAATAATTTAGTAATTTAGCTAGATAATCTGGGCTTATATGCCCAGATTATCTTTATAAGGAGAAAAAATATTATGAATTTTAAGAAAATATTCGTTCCTCTATTTGCATTTGCATTAACAATTAGTCTCACTAGTTGTGATAAGACTGGTGGCGGTGGCGATGATGGTTCTTATCCAACATATGATGAAACATCGATTGTTTTCCATTATAAGCGCGTCGATAATAATTACGATCCATGGGCTTTGTGGTTATGGTCACCGAATAAAGATGGTTCAGAATATCAATTCAATGGCTCTGACTCTTTTGGAGCAGTTGCCTCTTATCCTTTGTCAACATTTGGGGAAAATGTTGAAAACGACCAATTAGGCTTTATCGTCAAATCGAAGGGTGATTGGTCAGCAAAAGATATCGAAACTGATCGTTTTGTCAAATTTGCTAATTTTGAAAAAGATGATAATTTGCGTTACCATGTTTATCTTCAACAAGGTGACCCTAATATATATGCTAATGCTGATTTAGTCATTGTTGACTCAATTGATTTAGCCCAATTCACCTCTTATAGCGCCGTTAATGTTCAAACAACTAATACAATTAATGCCCTTAAGATGTATGAAAATGATCTTTTAATTTATGAAGCTAGTTTTGCTGCAACTGAAAATTACTCATTTAATTTACCAGAAGGCAAAGAAGCATCCTTTATGAACACTTATCGCATTGAAGCGACATTTAATGTTAGTGGCGATACATTAAGTGCGCCTGTTGGTGTTTCATCTTTATATAAAACGACTGAATTTGGTAATGATTATAACTATGATGGTGAACTAGGAGCAATTTATACTCCCGGTAATACAACCTTTAAAGTTTGGTCGCCCGTTTCTACCGAAATTAAATTAAGAATTTATGATAATGGGACACCGACAAGTGTTAATTCTACTAGTGGTTCTGACACCTACAAAGAATATACGATGACTAAAGGTGAAAAAGGTGTTTTTGAATATGTTTTAAATGGCGATCAAGAAGGTAAATATTATACTTTTGTCGTTACTAATTCGACTTATAGTGCTCGCGAAGTTGTTGACCCATATGCTTATTCTACAGGGGTTAATGGCTTACGCGGTATGGTTGTCGATTTTTCTAAAACTAATCCTGAAGGTTGGGAAGATGTTGAACCTCATCCTTACGATCGCAAAGAATTAACGGTTTATGAAACCCATGTTGCTGATATCACTAGTAGCGATACTTGGGGCGGAAGCGCTAGTAACGCGAAACTATTTAAAGGTGCCTACGAAGAAGGTACAACTTATACAAAAGGCGATGTTACTGTTAAAACTGGTTTTGATCATATTAAAGAATTAGGTGTTAATGCTGTCCAATTAATTCCAATTTTTGATCAATATAACGATGAAACCAACATGACATTTAACTGGGGTTATAATCCTGTTAATTATAATACTTTAGAAGGTGGCTATTCATCTAATCCACATGATGGATATGTTCGCATTAAAGAATTTAAAGAACTTGTCAAAGCTTATAATGAAGCCGGAATCAATATTATTATGGATGTTGTCTATAATCATATGAATGGTTTGACTGGTATGCCGTTTGATGTTTTAATGCCCGGCTATTATTTTAGATATAACAGCGATGGTACAGCGAGTAATGGTTCAGGCTGCGGGAATGAAACTGCATCTGAAATGTATATGTTCCGTAAATTTATGATGGATTCTACAAAGTTCTGGGCAGATGAATATAAGTTAGGTGGCTTCCGTTTTGACCTGATGGGTTTACATGATTTATATACGATGCAGATGGTTGTTTTAAACCTTAAAACAGTCAATCCTAATATCGTTGTTTATGGTGAACCTTGGACAGGCGGTACCTCGACTTTACCATCTAATGAACAAGCGATTCAAAATAACGCGAATCTATTTAAAGGGTATGGTCAATTTAATGACCAAGGTCGTGATGCCTTAATTAAAGGTGGTTTATCGGCTGCGACTGATCGTGGTTGGGTTACTAATAGCACAACGCAAACAGCGACCGCCGATTGGCAAAAAATTCGCGCGATGATTTATGGTCGTACAAATACGACAATTATCGATCCCAATTTAACGACTAATTATGTGACTTGTCATGATAATTATACTCTTTATGATCGCATTAAAGCCGCGGGTATTAATGATGAAGCAACCGTTAAAAAGATGGCGATGCTCGCTAATTCGGTCGTCTTTACTTCGCAAGCGACAACTTTCATGCTCGCTGGTGAAGAGTTCTTAAGAACTAAAGGCGGAAATTCTAATTCTTACGATGCTTCTTATGAAGTTAATGAATTAGATTATGAATTAAAAGTCGATAATCTCGATATGTTCCATAATTATCAAAAATTAATCGCCTTTAAACAAGATACAGATGGGTTACATTTAGATCTTTCTGATAATATTACCGAGGTAATGCAAGTTGGTGAAATCGAACCAAATCTTGCCTATAATGGCACCTTAAAATATACGGTGAAAGATAGCGCACTCAATCGCGAATATATCGTCTTACATGCGAATGGTTATCGCGAAGGTGATTTCGCCTATGATTTAAGTGGTTATACCTTATATTTAAGCACGATTGATGAAGATAAGGCCTTAACTTCTATAACACCAATCGAACGCTATGAAACCATTATTGCTTATAAATAATAGTTTCTAATTTTTCTAATTTATTTTAAAATAAGGCGATGAAAAGAATAAGTGCACTCTCAATTTCTCTCATCGCCTTTTTATGTAGTTGTGGACCGCGCCTAGATAGTGCTTTTAAAGCTTACATGGATGGCTTTTCTTTAGATGAGGGGATGGAACTATTTCAAAGTGCGACAATTACTTATGAAGAAAGTAGTTATGATAGTCATAACAATTTGCTTTCGAAAACATTTTCAACTACTAATTTTGCCATTTATCATGAAAATAACACCGAAAAATATTTCTTAAGAACCGAGATAACATATGAGGGTGAAGCAATTAAAGATAATATTGTTTCATCGCTAAATGATGTCCGCTATAACGAGGAAGACGGCAATTATTTAGCTAAAAGATATCAAAACGAAGAATTGCTCGATGAAGAAGCCTTCACCCCTAATGATGTGTATAGCGATATTTTAATGATGTATTACACCGATGACACGGCCGGTTATTATACCGGAGGATTATTTTATGGCGATACGATTTTGACGCGTATTAATTCCGCTGATGTTAGCAAAATGCAATATAAAATTGACGAAAACAACAATTTAATCATTCGCTCTAGTTCTATAGGATATGAAGAAACATCTTCTTCTCAAGATATCACTGTTAATTCTTTAGGCTTTTTAGTTGAACTATATTGGCAAATGACCGCACTTGATAATGGTAATCATGGCGTTCTTCACCAAAGGGTAACATATAATACTTTTGAAACTTTACCACAATTACCACTAAATTAGTAACTCTTCAAATATTGTTGATCTTTATAAAACAAAGCACCATAAATAACTAAGGCCAGACAGTCCAAAAAGATAAATAATCCGCAGAAAATAGTAAAATATCCATCAGTGGATGTATAGCTTTCGCTTTGAAGGGGAATTACGCCACTAACAATTAAGATACCGACAATAAATAATGCTAAAAATAAAATAGTTCCGATAATTGCAACAATAAATGTTCCTTTGCGGAGCTTTTTTGTATCGTGGTGAAATAACAATTGATCTATCATTAAAGTTCCTTTATAAAAAGACTTAATAATTAATACAATTTCCGTGACAACATAAATTAAACCAAAAACCATTGCAATCAAATATACCGATAAAGTTAAATAATCATCGTAATTGAGCAAATTGATGATGGTAATGATAGTCACATAAACACCAAAAATGGCAGTAATAAGATGAGCGATAAGAAGAGAAATGCGATAAACCTTTAGTTTCATAGAATAACTATAAAATATTTTTTCAAAATATTTAAGTACAATTTTCTTAAATTTTAGATAATAGTGACAACTATGATAAAAAGAGTTAATAATAATTAAAAACAAGTAGTTATATTTTTATTAAATGGTATAATCGAGATATGAAAAAAGAAGCTATATATCACATTAATGAATCTGAGTATTCTTATCCTATTTCAACTCATGCTTTAAAAATTAGAATTAGGGTAGCAAAAGACGACGATATTTCTAAAATCGAGGTCCATTGGAACATTTCTTTTAAAATGTATAACACCCAAAAAATTAATGTTATGGAAAAGATTTGTTCTGATGAATTATTTTCTTATTATGAAACAATAATCGAAGACGAAATCCCTGCCTATTCTTATGTTTTTAAAATCTATTTACTTAATGGTGAATTTTATTATTATTCTGAAAATGGTTTCGCCAAAGAATACGATTTCTCTATGTCACATTTAGACTCATTTAGAATGGGTTTTATTAATAAAAATGATATCATCTACGAAAACGAAACATTTAAAGGTGATGTTTTTTATCAAATTTTTCCTGAGAGGTTTTTAAGTTTTGATCCAGACATCGATAAAAGTTTTGTTAATCGTCCTTGGGATACGACTGATTTAAGGAGTAAGATGGGCGATGTGATTCAAGATATTTATATTGGTGGCGATCTTAAAGGCATTATCAACAAACTCGAGTATCTTAAAGATTTAGGTGTTGATGATATTTATATGACTCCAATTTATAAGTCGAACACTAATCACAAATACGATGTCGTTGATTATTATGAAATCGATCGTCGCCTTGGAACTGATCAAGATTTATTAGATTTAGTTAATAAAGCGCATGAATTAGGAATGAAAATTGTTTTAGATTTAGTTTTTAATCACTCTGCCTATAATAATGAAATGTTTTTAGATGTTGTTAAAAATGGTAAAAAATCTAAATACTATGATTTTTATTGGGTCAATGGTGATAAACCAACAATTAAACCCTTAAATTATTATTGTTTTGCGGCTGTTTTTGGGATGCCAAAACTAAATTCCAACAATTATCAAGAACAAGATTATTTTGTTGAAGTGGGCAAATATTTTATTGAGAAATATCATATCGATGGTTATCGTCTAGATGTTGCTAACGAGGTTAGCCACGATTTTTGGATTAATTTTAAAAGAGAATTATTGAAGATCAAACCAGATATTATTTTAATTGGCGAATGTTGGTATAACTCTCATTCTTATTTAAGGGCGAATGAATTTGAATCGGTGATGAACTACCCATTCTTAAATCAAACCGCTGATTTTTATATCAGTAAGAAAATTGACGCTAAAATGTACGCTGATAAATTAAATGGTTTATTGATGCGATATCAAGAAAATTCCAATAAGATGATGCTTAATTTGCTCGATTGTCATGATACTGAAAGATTTTTCAATCGCTTAGAAAGTAAAGATGTTTATTTGTTGGCTGTTGTTACTCTTGTTATGCATGTTGGTTGGCCCCTACTTTATTATGGTAACGAAATCTTTATGAAAGGCGGCGGTGACCCCTATAATCGTAAAGGGATGGAATGGGAAAGTGTCGAATTTAATTCTAAATACCACCAATTATTTAAAGACATTATTCACTTACGAAAAAATAAAGTTGTCAGAGAAGGTCAAATGAAAATTTATGCATTAGATGAGTTGTTCGTGATCGAAAGATTCTTGGATAATAAGAAAATGACCTTATTAATTAATAACACTGATCATCAGATTAAATATCCACTAAAGAAAAAAATTATTTTATCGAATAATTATCTTGATGAACTTTTGCTTTCCTACTCTTTTGTGGTTTATTTAGACTAATAAAATATGAATGATATCTTAATTATAGCTATTTCTTTTATAGTTATTCTTTTTGGGACTACTTTTGGGAGTGCTTTTGTTTATTTTATCCGTTCGGAAAATTTATCAGATCGCGCCTCGAATATAATTTTAGGATTTGCTAGCGGTGTAATGTTTGCTGCTGCTATCTTTGGTCTTTTATTGCCTTCAACTATTGAGGCGAAAAACGATGTTCTTTATGAAAATTGGGAATTTGTTCCGCCTTTAGTCGGTTTTATTGTTGGCTGCTTATTTTTATATTTATTAGATAAAATTGTTCCTCATTTTCATCCTGCTTTAAAAGAAAGTGATGGTATTAAAACCGATAAATTAAATGATAATATTAAATTTTTATTAGCGGTGACAATTCATAATATTCCTGAAGGTCTAGCCGTTGGATTTGCTGCTGGTATCGTTTTAGTTAACCCTAGTGAAGCAACAATGTTTTCCTTGCTTTCTTTAGCTCTTGGCATAGCTATTCAAAACATTCCTGAAGGTCTAGCCGTTTCTTTTCCGTTTTATAATAGTGGTCTAAGTAAAACTAAATCTTTTTTGTTAGGCGTTCTTACCGGCGTAGTTGAACCTATCTTTGCAATTGTTGGAATGTTTATTAGTTCTTATCTAGTTGGCATGATGCCGTGGTTTTTAGCCTTTGCTAGCGGGGCGATGATTTATGTGACAATAGATGAATTACTGCCGGAAGCAAGAAAGGGTAAATATATTCATTATGGAGTATGGGCTTTTATGGTTGGCTTTTTGGTGATGATGACACTAGAAATGGTCTTAAGTTAATTTTATTAATAAAGTATATTTTAGATGAATAAAATTTTATCTATGATAAAGTTATAGCGATGATAGAAAATAAAGAATTAAAAACCTTGCAAGCAATTAATAAAAACACTTCGTTAAGAAAGAAATTAGTGCCCTTAATATGCGTTTTAATAATTTTAGGTTTTCTAGCTTCCACAATAGGCTTTAGTGTTTGTTTTTTAAGTGAGCCATATAATTATTATTATTTGATAAGTGGAGTGATAGGAATATTGCTTTTTTTAGCCGGTTTTACTTTATGTATCTTTCGAGCAATTTTAGGCACAAAAAACGATGAGTTATATCGTCGACTCAATAATGAAATGATTGAAAAGGAAAAAGAGAATTTAAGGAGGATCAAATAAATGTATGAGATTACAGATGCAGAATTTTTGAATACTTTTAAAGTAAACGCTGAACATCATTTTGATATTGGTGGTCGTTTTGAAATTTTAGGCAATCACACCGATCATAATCATGGTTTATGCATCGTCGGCTGCGCCTCTTTAAAAATTTATGCTTCGGTAAGCAAAAGACAAGATTCTTATGTTAATATTAATTCGCTGAATTCGGGTCGCATTGCTTTTTCCACTAATGATATCAAAGTGTCTTTTGATGAATACGTTACTTCGGTAGGAATGGCTAAAGGCGTTGCATTATATTTAAAAGATCACGGTTATAAACTAGGCGGATTTAATGCGATTTTTGCTAGCGATATACCCGTTGGTGCCGGGATATCTAGTTCAGCAGCTTTTGAACTAATTATCGGAACAATTTTTAATTATTTATTTAATGATGGTAAAATCGATAAACTATTGCTCGCAAAAGCAGGACAATATGCTGAAAATAAATATTTTATGAAAGCGAGTGGTCTATTAGATCAAATTGGTGTTTCTTATGGCGGTATCAACGGGATTGACTTTAAAAATATTAATCGACCTAAGATTTCTCATTTTCCTAAAGCGTTAAAAGGCATTCATTATGTCTTAGTGTCTAATGGTGGTTCACATAGTGATTTATCTGATTTATATTCATCAATTCCTGGCGATATGAAAACGGTTGCGAATGCTCTTGGAGTAGAATATTTACGCGATTCATCGCTAAAGAACTTGCATGAATTTGTCACTATACACCCTTCATATTTAAAAGAAAACGAAGTAAAGCGAGCCTTTCATTTTTATAAAGAAAATGGTCGTGTTCATAAAGCTTTAAAGGCTTTAGAAAACGACGATTTAGACACTTTGTTAAAGTGCATTAATGAGTCGTGCGAATCAAGCCGAAAGTATTTGAAGAATACGATGGTCAATAATCGCTATGAAGGTTCTATTCAAGAAGCGATTGATGATGCAAAAAAATATATTGGTAGTGGAGCGATTAAAGTAAATGGTGGAGGCTTTGTTGGTACAATAATTTGCTTTGTTAAAGACGAAGATTTCGCTAATTTTATGACGAAGATGAATGAAAAATATGGCAACAAAACGCTGGTCGAAATTGGACTTAATCTCGATGGCGCATGTATGCGTGATTAAGATATCACATCGATGATATTTTCATTAATGACTATAGACGCCTTTTGATCGAAAGGCGTTTTATCTTTGTTGATTATCACTAGTGGAGCGTGTACATAACTTATTAGTGATGCGGCAGGATTTACCACTAAGGAAGTTCCAATCACGATGACTAAATCGCAATTAGTTAAATGATAATAGGCGCCTTCTAATTGATCTAGAGGCAAGCTTTCATTAAATAAAACGACATTTGGTTTAATTAAACCGCCACATTTTGGACAATGCGGAGGAATCTTATTTAAATTGATAATCTCGTTTAAAGAATAAAGCGCATGACATTTTAAACAATAATTTTCTTGGACATTGCCATGCAGTTGATAAACGATTGATGAGCCAGCTTTTTGATGTAGGCCGTCGATGTTTTGCGTTACTACAACAACTTGATGATCTTTCTCTAAATCTTTAATAAATTGGTGCGCACGATTTGGTTTTGCTTGTGGATAAACCATATGTTTAAAATAATAATCATAAAAAAGACAAGTGTTTTGATTGAAGAAATCATGCGAAACAATTTCTTCATAAGGATAGCCATATTCTTTTAATAAATTGTCGTTTTGTTTTTTGGCATCGTTACCGCGAATATCTGGAATATTAGAAGGGGTAGAAATTCCTGCACCTGTAAAGAAAACGATTTTATGTGATTTTTTAATTAATTCAAAAAGTTTTATCTTATCACTCATTTTAAATATAACCCCGAAATTGCTCGATCAACTTTTTCAACTGTGTGTTCTTCGTTAAGTTTAGTTAGAATAGCTCGCGAAAATTCTTGATAATACTTCATCGCCCTAGCAGTGATAATATTATCGGCAATTACCACTTCATCGCCGGTAAAAATCCCCGCAAATCCAACATTAAATCCAGCATAACAAGTATATTTTTTGTTTTCTAAATAACCATATTTTCCTAATATTGATGGTGCGGCACAGATGGCGGCTATGACTTTATGATGGGAACAAAAGTATTCAATAATTTCTTTAACCACCACGCTTTGTAAGAGGTTTTTAACTCCTAAACCACCGCCCGGGAGAATTAAACAATCGAAATTTTTATAATCTAAATTTTTAATAGTTAAATCGGTGTGCATTTTGACTTTAAAAGATGATATTACTTCATTATTTTCTTCAATTGATGATGTAACAACTTCTTGGCCTGCTCTTATAAGATAATCTCTTGTGCCTAAGGCTTCGACATCTTCATAACCATCCGCTAATAACATTAAAATTCTTTTCATAACTCTAGTCGTATTATTCAGTTGAGCCTAGTTTGATGACTGAATAACTTTCTCCTTTCTAGGCTATAATTTCTATATGCTGTGTACCTGTACTCATAACTTGCCACTAGATGGCTTAGGAGATTTTCAGGACACGGCTTTTTACTAC
>CASFSG010000082.1 GCA_949297305.1 uncultured bacterium | reverse complement strand
ATACAATTGATATTGCTATTATCTTAAGTGGATATGACACTCCTAGTTCCACCGAGACTCCTAGCGAAGAAACTCCCGTAGAATAAAAGTAATAATCAACAATTGCTAACTGAAAAGGGTCACGATGTTGACCCTTTTTTTATGCTAAAAAATCATATAAACAAAAACGGAATTCTGTTAAATAAAACTGGGTCATAAAAAACAACATTATTTTATTTAACATAATCAAAAAACAAATAAAATATTTAGTTTTTGCAAGGAATATGCAGCAAAATAACAAAATTATTATAAAAGTATATTAAAAAACGCGTTAAAATAATTTTGATACATCGATATTGATAATATTTAAATTAATTAATATCAATTTATAAAACTAATTTATCTTAAACTAATGTATTCTTAGATATCGCTATAAACAAGACGTGTTTGTATTGTAAAAACTGTTAAATATAGTGAGGAGATTTATTGATAAAGAAAAAGGATCGTCTTTAAGAACAATCCTTTTAAAACAACTGATTTAAATAATGATTAGCCTAACAAAGCGCTTAAATTGAACAAATAAATGACATAAACATTATCGCTAGCGATTAAATTATCAACACCAATTCCGAAAGTTAACGAATCATTAACATACATATCTAACTCTTCACTATAGATAAAATTATTTTCTAATAATGATGCATTATAATTAGTGACAACTGTTTCATCGGTAGCGCTAATTTGAATGACAAGTGCGCCCATATAAGGGTATAAAGAATAAAATAAAGTGAAAGCATCGCCGCTCCCCTGCGGAATATCTTCACTAGTAACATCAAACTCAAAGAAAGTCAAAGCGAGATTTAAGGTTTCACTAGGCCAAGTTGCACCACTAATAGTCATTGGTTGCATAATGATATATGTCACTTCGTTTTCATAATATGTGAAAATATGGAGATACTCTTTAGGACTAATAGCGAGATATGTCGTTATGTTATCTTCGGTAGAGGAAGATGTTTTCCAACCTAGAGCCGATAAAGAATCGTTATATTCTTTACTGCCATCATAACCATATCCTAAACCAATGACAAAGATGTTCATATTAGATATATAATCAAAGTAACCATATTCATCATAAGCATGGCTAGGAGTTGGTAAGGAAGTAATTTCCCCTAAAGATAAGAACTCGGCGTAATAATTTACGCGATCATTTTCAAATGTATCATAGTGAATATAATAAAAATCAGCGACAAAATAACATAAACCACTACTCACCAAATTACCTGTTTGATCATAGCCATAAACATTCACTTCAATCGAGGTTAAAGCATTAACATAACTCGTTAGGGTGTAATCTAAATAATTCGCATCTTGATAAGTAACCGTAAAACCATCAATAATTAAAGACTTACGAAATTCATCAATATATTCACTAGAAACGGTTCGGCTAGTCGTCTCGTAAGAGACACAATCGTAGTCTTTATAATAATTGACTTCTGCACCGGGAACTTCATAATATGTCGGAACAAAGCCGCCTAAATGCGTGCTAAATAAATCCCTTTCTTCTTCCGTCCAATCTTTAGTAGGCTCACTGCTAATAGAGGTGGAAGAATTGACGCTACTAA
>CASFSG010000081.1 GCA_949297305.1 uncultured bacterium | reverse complement strand
CAACATCGCGGCTTAGGCATCGGCGGTATCAAAGACAAAGAAAATAAGGGTTGGTACATCGCTAGAAAAGATGTGAAAAATAATATTTTATATGTCGCTAGCGGGGATGATAATCAATATTTATATTCGAATAAAGCCATCATTAAAAAAATGAATTATATCGATAAAGAAGAAATTAGAAATATACGCAATATTAAAATTAAATTTCGCTATCGTCAAAAAGATATTCGCGGTGACTTAAAATTGATAGATGATGACACTGCCTTAGTCTCTTATCAAAAACATAAAGCCGTCACACCTGGGCAAGAAGCGGTTTTTTATAGCGAAGATGATCGCCTCATTGCAAGCGGTGTTATCGATGAAGTTTATTTTAATGAAAAAAGAATTAACTAAAATATTTATATAAAATAAATATCTTGCAACAAATTTTAAAAATGCTAGACTATAGCCGAAGGAAAGAAGTTAGCAATTGCTAAATAGCCACTCCTTCATAGAGCATCTAATCAATGCCGCTAGTAGCGTTATCACTATTTAAGAGCATCTATTATTTAGATGAATAAGGATGGTACCGCGGTTAATTCGTTCCTTAATTAGCGGTTTTTATTTTTTTAAGGAGAAATAATATGCACTATTTATCAGCCAAAGAAATTCGTAATAAATGGATAGAATTTTTTGTAAAAAAAGGGCATCACTATGAAAAAGGTGCGTCCTTAATTCCTTATAATGATCCAACTTTACTATGGATTAATAGTGGAGTTGCCGCTTTAAAGAAATATATGGACGGGAGCATTGTTCCTCCCTCTAAGCGCATCGTCAATGTGCAAAAATCAATCCGGACTAACGACATTGAAAATGTTGGTTTTACTTCTCGCCATCACACCTTTTTTGAGATGCTTGGTTGCTTTTCAATCGGCGATTATTTTCGTAAGGAAATTATCGCTTGGGCGATGGAAATTTTAACTAGCGAAGATTACTTTGCCTTAGATAAAGAAAAATTGTACGTTACCTATAATCCATTAGACGAAGAGAGTAAAGAATTATGGATTAAACACGGATTAAATCCATCACATTTAGTTCCCTTAGAATCAAATTATTGGGAAATTGGTGAAGGACCATGTGGACCTAATACCGAAGTTTTCTATGATCGAGGTGAAAAATATGATCCATCACATTTAGGAATCAAATTGCTCATAGAAGAGATTGAAAACGACCGTTATATTGAGATATGGGGTATCGTCTTTTCGCAATATAACGCTGTTAAGGGTCAAAAACGTTCAGAGTATCAAGAGCTACCACATAAAAACATCGATACAGGAGCGGGCTTAGAAAGAATCGTTTCGATTATTCAAAAAACCGATACCAATTTTGAAACGGACTTATTTATGCCGATAATGCAAAAGATTTCGCAAATTAGTCAAACCGAATATCGAGGGAAAAATTTAATACCTTACCGGGTGATTAGCGACCATATTCGCGCTTTAACTTTCGCGATAAATGATGGTGCAATCTTTTCAAATGAAGGGCGAGGTTATGTCTTGCGTCGATTACTTAGAAGAGCGATGCTATTTGGTTCGCGTCTTGGTTTAAATAAACCTTTCTTGACTAACTTAGT
>CASFSG010000080.1 GCA_949297305.1 uncultured bacterium | reverse complement strand
TAATATAAAGGTTATTTTATAATTTTCCATACACCAGTCTTATCAGAACCACTGCGTTCAAGATATCTTTTTTCTTGCAACGATTTCAAGTAACGTTCTATAGTTCTCTTACTCTTTTTAATTATTAAAGAAAGCTTATCTGCAGTTAATGTCGGATTCTTTAATAGGTTCTAAAGAATCATTTTCTCTATATCGTTTACACCGACACATTTTTTTGATTGTTAATTGTAAAAGTAATTTCCGCTGATTAAAGTTGTAAGTTACTGAACTAAAAATCTTTTAAATAAATAGAAACAAAGAATTAAACTTATATTTGTCATCCTCATGAGCCTGAATTTTTTATTCTTTATTCTACTGCTAACATCTCATCAGTTCTTTTCTTGCTCATCCTTGTTTTAGTCTTGATTCTTTCAATCTTCCATAAAACTATTTTGTATCTAGTTCAAGAAAATTATTACTATAGACATAAAAAATGCCCGATTTCTCGAGCAAATATCATTTCGATACTCTTAAATTGTATCAATATATTAGTTAAATATGTCTTTGTGCTATCACTTTGATACAAAACGATACCCCTACTAGAGAAATGATACCCTTACTAGAAAAACGATACCAAGTAAAAAAGCATTAGTTTTATAAATTAATCTAAAAACTTAGATATTTTGTATAGAAGAGTCTCATCAGTTATTTTATTATCCTCTCTTTTTATATTTAATTTGTGTCTTTCTAGCAAAAATATTTTTGACTGACTTTCAACAAAATCATAAAAGGTTTTGGGAAAAGAAGGATATTCATCATTGCTTCCGAAAATAAGAATAATTTTTGTTTTTGATTTTATGTTCTTATAATTTTCTTCCTTTTTGTTAAAATAGGCCTGACTTCTTTCTGAAAACTTATAAAATAAAGAAGGGGCATTAGAACAATACATAGGAATAATAAGAATTACTTCTTTAGATTTATTAAGCATTTCAAAAAATAAAAAACTATCGTCATTTTCATAAGGACACTTATTATAAAAGCATTCGTATTGACATAGAGAACAACTATGTACGTTTAAATTTCGATAAAAATATATTTGATCACCTTCTCTTTTAAAATTATTAGCAATAAAATCCGATATACCACCATCTCTTCCGCTAAATGAAACAAATATTTTATTAATATTTTCTTTAGGTTCTATTTTATTGTTATCATCACCGAAAAGTTCTTCTGCAGTTAACATATATTCCTTGATTAGGACAAGAATTTTTTGGTATGACATATTTTCAATTCCTGATTCGATTTTATTAATCGTAGATTTATGAGAATAACCTAAAGAATCAGCGAACTGCTGTTGAGTTAAACCTCTACTCTTTCTTATTTTTTTAATCCTTTCGCCAAAATCATTCATCTTTAATGACATCCTTAATATTAAATTGGCTACATTTTATTACGCTTGATGTTTTATGACCTATTGAATTTAATGAAGTTCCCATAAGATATACTTCATTGTCGATAATTAAAAATCGGTCGTGGTATGTTTTATCCTCCTTAATAGCGATAGATCCATACTCCTTTTCAAATCTATTTATAATTTCCTTAGATATTCTGTTAGCTTTATGACAAATCACTACTTTTTTTATGCCTTTTTTTGATCCAATAAAAAAGTCAAAAAGAGTGTCATCCGCATAACCATCTATGATTATTACTGATTCTATTGCTTTTTTAATCAACTCATTAACAAAAGAAAAACCATCAAAAGAATCGCCATCATAAATAATGATAGAATCTAGAACGTTCTTATTTACTATTTCCTTAATATCTTCGACATCCTTTTTTAAATTGTTAACCTCGTTAATGAGTTGAATATAGTTTTCATTTGTGACTATAACTCTATCTGATGATAATGAATAACCCTTAATTAGATATTCTCTTAAAACTGCTGTTGCCCATCTTCTGAATAAAATTCCTCTTTTCGATTTTACACGGTACCCGACAGCAAGTATCACATCAAGATTATATAATTTTGCAGGCCTATGATTAGTTATGTCGGAATTTCCGACGGAAGTCATTTCAGACAGTTCTCCTTCAGAAAAAATATTATTGATATGTTCAGTAATTGTTGAACGAGATTTTTCAAAAAGTTTAGCAATTTGATCTTGAGTTAACCAAATTGTATTTTGTAAAGGCGAGACGTTAACATCTAATTCAAAATCACCATCTACAAATTTAATTATTTCGTACTTTTCCATATAAATACTCTATCATAAATTAATAAGGAAAAGTAGTTTTTAAAGAAACTTTTTTATTAAGCATGGAGCTATCGAAATTAATATAATTTAATGCATCAAACATCTCTCAGAGTCTTTAGAACTTAAAAAACATCTATTTTGCTTAAATTTCGATTTTGATAGGGAGGTATCATTTCTCTAGTAGGATATCGTTTTTCTAGTAGAGAAACGTTTATCTAGTAGGCCTTCATTTTTCTAGTAGAACCAAATTTTAAAAATCCTGTCGATTTGAACCTAATTTTATCTACTAGCAAAACGCCAAAAATTAAAAAATGCCCGATTTCTCGGACAAATATCGCTAATTTTGACACCCTTTAATTGTATCAAAATGTTAGTTATAAGATGGTTGCGAGGGTAGGATTTGAACCTACGACCTCAGGGTTATGAGCCCTGCAAGCTACCGGACTGCTCTACCTCGCGATATCGTGTAATATAAATGGCGGAGAAAGAGGGATTCG
>CASFSG010000079.1 GCA_949297305.1 uncultured bacterium | reverse complement strand
GTTCTAAAACTCGTCAACAAATAATCATGAATAAACAATATGAAAAATTTAAAAGTCTTGGAAAAGATGGTGTAAGGAGATTTTTTATGGGCAAAGGCAAATATATATTCTTGACCGTTTCAATGCAAATTTTTGTAACTGGTATTCTATTTGCGTTTGGTATGTTCACATTTCTACCAATGATCGCATCCTTACCCTCACAGATTTTATAATTATACTGATTTATTCCGTTATCTTTGTGGTTGTTATTAATTTTAGTTTTATTTCTTATAAAGGGCCAAACAAAATGATTATTGCAATGTATCCAGAATATAAACAATATGACTGGTAAGCAAAAACATAAAATATTTTTTATTAACGAAACTGTGTTTTTCTATACAAAAAAGTCGCTTTTTGATTGTTGGGTGACAAAGTAATTATAAGATAATTGTGATGCTTAAGTTTGCGCGACGATTTTAGCTAATAATTTTTGCGAATTCTATCAACACAAATTTTGTTGTGCTTAAATTAACCAAACCGGAACACACCAATTATTTTCATCGATTGGTAATAAATCGTTTGCTAGGCAAATCACGCAGCCAGTTCCAACATTTACTTTTAAGGAGTTTAATTGATTAAATTTTTGTATGTTCATAGTCTTTAAAACACTAAAATTTTTAATTGCTTTCTTTCCAGGGGATGCAGATTTTTTAATTTCAATCGGATAAATTGTTCCGTTTTGATAAAGCAATAAATCAACCTCTTTTTGATCGCGGTCGCGATAATAAAAAAGAGGCGGCTCTTTGCCAACATTTAAATAACTTTTATAAATTTCTGAGAAGACATAACTTTCAAAAAACGCACCAGCCATCGCGCCTTTTTCTAGTGCTTCAGGATTACCCCATTTTAATAGATACGCGGCTAGACCCGTATCTAAAAAATGTAGTAGTGGCATTTTGACCACTCGTTTTAGTGCATTGTTATGATATGGTTGCACTAAAGCGACAAGATGAGATGAAACTAATATTGAAAGCCATTTCTTGGCGGTGGGCGATGAAACGCCAGCTTCTTTTGCTAACTCTTCATATATAACTGGTTTAGCGGTATGAGCGGCAACAATGGTCATAAAATTATAAAATTGCATTTCATCTGCAACTTGGGTTAAATCGCGAATATCGCGTTGTAAATATGTATTAACATATGAGCGATAATAAGTTTCCCAATCGATGCTTCTATTTGCGTATAATTCAGGCATTGAACCTCGGAAAATTCTTTCATATATTTCATTTAAATTCCGCGAAGCTTTTATCGATAAACAATTCATTAAATGTTTTTCATTAACCTGAAAAGGTAAACTTGGTTCTTGATAAATTTCAGCATCTGATAAACCTAATAAATATATGATAGCGACACGGCCCGCTAAACTTTCACTGACATTTTTCATCAAATGAAAAGCTTGCGAACCAGTAATCCAAAAATCTCCTTTTCTTTTAGAAGAATCAACACTCATTTTAATATAAGGTAAGAGTTCGGTTGCATATTGAATTTCATCAATTAGAATGGGTGGTGCATATCTTTGCAAAAACAATGAAGGGTCGTGTTTTGCCAAATATCTCGCGTCAGGATCATCTAATGTAACATATTTACGTTTAACCTCTTTGTTCTCTTCGCTAGCGAGTTTTTGTAATAAGGTCGTTTTGCCAACTTGCCTAGGTCCAGTTATTAACAAAATAGAAAACGTTTCTGATAATTGCTGTATAGTCTCTTCAATCGCGCGTTTGATATATGACATTCTCTCTCCTTTTTGATAGATTCTAAAAAATACTGGCAAATCTAAATTGTGACTTTATTATAGTCGTTAAGTTATTTGTTATCAATACTAAATAGAGATGTTTTTACCATAGGGCTTGCCCCCCCCCCTCTATGGTATAATGAAAAAGATTTAAAGGAGTTTTTGTTATGAAATGTCCAAAGTGTGGTCAAGAATTTGAAGGTCTTCCAAGCGAATGTCCTTCTTGTCATGTCAAATTTACTTTTAAGAAAAAAGAAGAAGAAAAAATAACTTTTGATGAAAGTGGTAATGTTATACAACCAGCTAAAAGTGACGAAGAGATTAAAAAAGAAATAATTGAGAAACATCAAAAAGACTTTGTAACAATGATTAAACATGTCGCCTTAAACGAAATATTTACTTGGCCGTTTTTAATTGCAATGTTTGGATTATTTTTTCCAAGAATATTTGGTTTTTTTATTCAAGACTTGTTTGTGGATGCTTCAGAAGACGCTGCTGGATTAATAGTTGGGGGCGCTGGTGTCAGTATTATTTATATTATCTTTTGGATAATTGCCGGCATTATGTCTATTATATATTTCATAAGGTTTATTATTTGTTTGCGTAACATCTGTTCTAAAACTCGTCAACAAATAATCATGAATAAACAATATGAAAAATTTAAAAGTCTTGGAAAAGATGGTGTAAGGAGATTTTTTATGGGCAAAGGCAAATATATATTCTTGACCGTTTCAATGCAAATTTTTGTAACT
>CASFSG010000078.1 GCA_949297305.1 uncultured bacterium | reverse complement strand
ATGGTCGCAATATATATACCATTGATAAGATGAGTGGCGTTGAATACCATTAAATCGGTCGCAAAACGATTAATAAGTTAGTTAAAAATTAATATGTCAAAAATTGTTTTTAACAATATTTCTAAAATTTATGGCACCACTAAAACTAATATTGTCAAAGCCTTAGATGATGTTTCTTTTCAAATTGAAGAAGGCGAATTTGTCATTATTTTAGGGGCTAGTGGAGCAGGTAAATCGACAATTTTGAATATCTTAGGAGGGATGGATAACGCTAGTGGGGGCGACTATTTTGTCAACGGCGAAAATATAACCAAACTCTCTGAAAAAGCTTTAGGAAAATTTCGCCGAAATGAAATTGGTTTCGTTTTCCAATTTTATAATTTAATGCCTAATTTAACCGCTTTAGAAAATGTAACTTTAGCTTCTAGCGTAGCTCCTAAAGGATTAAATGCATTTGAAATATTTGAATCAGTTGGTTTGTTGGGTCATGAAAAACAATTTCCCAGTCAACTTTCTGGTGGTGAGCAACAAAGAGTTGCTATCGCTAGGGCGATTGTAAAAAATCCAACTCTCTTATTATGCGATGAGCCTACAGGTGCACTCGATAGTAAAACTGGTGCAATGATTATTAAATTATTAAAAGATATCTCTAACAAATACCATAAGACAGTTATTATTGTCACTCACAACTCTAAAATTGCTGAAGTAGGTAATCGGTTAATTAGAGTGCAAGATGGAAAAATAATTTTAGATAAAACAATTGCCAATCCTAAAAGCGTTGAGGAGATTGAGTGGTAGAAAGTGCATAAAAGATCTCTCTATTCTTTACTAAGTGCGTCAAGGAGGCGAACGATTTTAAAAAGTCCTACGCAATTTATCGCCGTTATTTTTATTATGGCAATCGCCGTCACTTTATTCGTTGGTTTAACTAGTAACGCTGATTGGTTATCGCAAAGAGTTGAAATGCTTTATGAAGGCTCAAATATGGCTTCGCTTTGGGTTAATGTTTTAAACGAAGAGGAAGGAGATAAAGCAGCAATTGAAAATATTGTCGCTACAGAAGGAGCGGTAGAGACGCGTTATTCTATTCAAGGAAAAGTAAATGGTAAAACGGCAACTGCCTTATTGATGGATGAATTGCCTTCTATCAACAAACCCTATCGCACCGACAATCAATCTAACGAGGATTTTTTCATTATCGATGAAAGAATTTTAGAATATTCTTTTGACGAAGATAATACTTGGCTTAATAGTGATGGTACTTATAAGGAAATTCCAGTTGAAATATCTTTTGCGATGTTTAGAGATATTTTGAATCAAACTAGTTTAAATGATTTATTGCCGCTAGTATTAAATGAAAAGACTTTAAATCAAATTGAACCATTTTTAACCCCTGATGTTAAAGAATTTCTCGCTTCTAAATCGACGATGTCATTGCTAGATATGTGTGTAAAAAAAGGCAAGAAAAATATTTTTGATAGCGCCTATTTAGAAGCTGATTTTTTAGTGACTGGAACGATGATGTCAGCAGAAAATGTCCAATCGGCCTCAATGAATGATTCATCATTTATTTTAGATACTTCTTACTTTCAACGCGTTTTAGTTTCCTTAGCAAAAGATAATTTTGCTATACCACCAATCT
>CASFSG010000077.1 GCA_949297305.1 uncultured bacterium | reverse complement strand
TAAAAATAACGAACCAATTCATAGAACAAAAAACAAAATTCCAAGAACAATGGTTCAAACACGAGATTATTAGATAAAAATGACACAAGTTGAATATCAAGACATCTTTACAGACGATAGACTTAATATTAAGTCAAATGTCATTGATTTCGCACACTTAATTGAGCACGAAGATTTTAGCACAACAACTTCCTCCAAAGTGTATTCTATCTCGGCGGAATTTGGAGGTGGGAAAACTTTTTTCTGTACGAAGCTATACGAAGTTTTAAAACATGATAAAATCCCTGTCTCGATGATAAATATATGGACAATGGATTTTTATGAAAATCCACTTATTCCCATATTAAAAAAATTACAAGAGACCTATATAGAACACCATAAAGTCAAAGTTTGGGCAACAAACACCTTAAAATTTATTGAAAATTTTATAAGTTGGTTAATCAAACAATGGCTAAAGTATAAAGGTTTTAATATAAACAAGATTGTTCGTTTATATAAACAATTTAAGCCTAAACAAACAAATATTTATCGTTCCTATATAGAATATGAACACCAGCTATCAGAAACTAAAAAATTTTTGGCTTCTTGGGCAAAAAAGCTAAATACTCCTGTTGTTATAATAATTGATGAACTAGACAGGTGTAAACCGGATTTTGCTGTTAAAACGCTTGAAACATTAAAACATTTTTTTGACATACCTGGTTTTGTCTTTATTCTAGCGCTTGACGAAACCCAATTAAAAAACTCCGTAGAAAAATTATTCGGAACAACAAATTTTGATGGATATAAAAGAAAATTTATAAACAATTCTTTTATATTACCTGCCCCGGACAAAGTTAGTTTTACCAATTTTTTATATGAAAAATCTGGATTAGCAAATTTATTAAAACGAATTGAAGACAATCAAAAAGATTTGGTGTTCAAATTTACAATAAAAGACTTCTCATTGCGTCATATTCAGAGGGACCCTACCCTTAAAGCCGAACAAGATTTTAACCATAACCAAACACCAGAAAAAATTATTAAAAAGTATTTTGCTGCCTACAGCATATGGTTTAATTTTTCATTACGTCAAATGGAACAAGTATTTGATCGATTAGTCTTGTTTACAAGAAACATTTTAAATAGCAATGAATTATTTTCGCCAGATTTAGCAGTTCTTTTAGTGCGTTTACACGAATTTGACTTACAAATATATAACGTAATACGGACCACTACTATAACTGTTCATGCTTCTTATCGGGGACTCCTAAGTTATATTTATAATACAAGCAAAACATCTAATTCTGTCGCCAGAGATATTTATAAAGATGAAGCAGATAAAATGTTTTATAAACTAAATCGCGACATTATCCCGACACTTCCACAAATACGTGGTTTTTCTACGCGAAGCTCTACCCTATCTGATATCCAAGTAATATACGATGATGTAGATAGATTTTTTGTCACCACAAACCAGCAAAATAACCCACTTGAATGGATTATAGAAACAAACGATAAAAATTCAGGCGTTCAATCAATAATTCAAAACAATGGCAGAATCGCAATAATAATAAGTTCTAAACATGACGCCGCATGGAAAGAACCGCCCCCAGATATAGATACAGCATCCAGCTTTAATCTAGAAAAATTTAGACAAAGCTATTTTGACAAAATGGATTTTCTATCCAGTTTTAAATAATATATATGACTTGATTTACCACGGTTTTCATTATACCTTGCTTTCAAGGGGCTATGATATGAAACGGCGTGTGGATTTTATTGCGGGGACAGAAGAACAAACTATTGCCAACAGGATTGCAATAATTAACACGTATAATGTTGCTAAGGTTGCAAAACAGCCACCATATCCGCTTAGTTTTGACAGATTTTACAACCAAATACTACCTTTAACAAAAAATGCAATTGCAGACTTCAAACAACTTGTCCGCGCAAATAATGCAACCTTGCCGAAACACATCGCTGATCTTAAACAACAAATGCACAACTTTGACAAATTGCCGCACAATCCAGATGGTGAATTTATATTCAAAGTAAACGATAAAGTCAAAAAGTTATCACGTCGGGAGTGGTGGACTATTGGTGCAGCAAACGCATTAA
>CASFSG010000076.1 GCA_949297305.1 uncultured bacterium | reverse complement strand
AAACATCGTCATCTAACTGCTCTAGATAAATAATATTTGGAATAATATAAGAGACGCCATCAGATGGTTTAATTTCAATTTGCTTATCGCGCTGATTTAGTTCTCCTTGAAGATATTTTTTTATTCCTAAGGCACATTCTCGACTTTCTAAAACGACTAAATCGACTAAATCGTGAACATGTAAAGAATTGCCAGAAGAAAATATCCCAGGAATATCGCTTTCTAGATAATTAGAAACAAATAAACCACCAGCTTTATTAAAGCGCAATGGTAAATTTTTAAATAAAGACATATAAGGGACAAGACCTATCGATAATAATAGCGTATCACAAGGTAAAATCTTTTCAGTACCAGGACGATAATTTAAATTTTCGTCAACTTTAACAACTTCGATAGCTTCAAGGCGATTTTTCCCAATAACGCGCTTGATAGTAGTCGATAAATACAAAGGAATATCATAATCGTTTAAACACTGGACAATATTGCGATTTAAACCATTTGAATAAGGCATAATTTCCATAACGCCTAAGACTTTTGCCCCTTCTAGCGTCATCCTTCGAGCCATTATTAAACCAATATCACCGCTACCAAGAATGTATACATTCTTTCCAACTAAATAACCATAATTATTTAAATATAATTGAGCCTGTCCAGCTGTATAGATTCCGCTTGGTCGCGTGCCAGACATTTTAATTGCACCAGCATTTCTTTCATAGCATCCTAAAGTTGCGACAATAGCATCGGCTGCAAGAGTAACTTTACCCTCTTTTTCGTTGAGATAAGTTACTTCTTTTTTTGCGCTTACACTGATGATAGTTGAAGACAATTTAACTTCTATTTGATATTTTTTTATCTCTTCTGCTAGGCGAGTCATAAATTCAGGACCAGTCAATTCTTCTCGATAAATTTCTAAGCCGAAACCATTATGAATACATTGATCCAAAATGCCGCCTAAATAATCATTTTTTTCAATAATTAATATATCGCGAACGCCGTATTTATAGGCTTCAATTGCTACTGCCATACCGGCAGAACCACCACCTAAAATTACTAATTGACGCTTCTTCATCTCAATTTTCCTCACTTTTAGTTTCGGCGACTAAAATATTCGAATTATCACGATCATAAAGGATGTTTAAAGGTGATGTATGATAATATTTTGCCATCAAATTAACTACTTTAGGTGCGCAAAAACCGCCTTGACAGCGACCAAAACCGATTCGTAATCTCTTTCTTAAACCCTTGTAGGTTAATTTGAAGGGAGAAGCATCTAATTCATCGATTATTTCGCCTTCGCTAACTTTTTCACAATTGCAAATAATTTTGCCATAGAGAGGATTTTTTTGAATAATTTTAGTCGCTTCTTCATTATCGAGTAGATAAACATGCATTTGTTTTTTATTAAAAGGAACGATTCTTTCCTTTAGTTTTGGTTTAAGCTCTTTTAAAACGAACTGATTTAAAACAAACTCAGCTATCGCTGGTGAAGATGCTAAGCCGGGCGATTCAATCCCAACCAAATTGATAAAAGTTGAATGATTTTTATCACTTTCAAGATAAAAATCGTGATTAGATGATGTAGGTCTTAAACCGCTAAAAACGCGAATATTATCGCTTATTGGGAGTGATTTTAACATCGATGAGGCGCTCTTTAAGACCTCATCTAAAGTCGATTTATCAGTTGCGGTATCATCTTTATCTAGACAAAATTCGCTGCTAGGGCCAATTAAAACATTCGTCGAGGTAGTCGGAATAATTAAAATGCCTTTGCCTTTTGATGAGGGCAAGGGAAAAATGACATGATTGACAAGCGGATTAATTTGCTTATCCAAGACGAAATATTCACCTTTGCGAGGAGTGATGGAGTGAGGGAAATCTTTATCGAGCATTTTAGCAATTTTATCGCTATTAATACCGGCAGAATTAATAACCATTTTAGCGAAATAAGTGTTTTTAGTCGTCTTAATCTCATAAAGATTATCCATAAAATTAATAGCGGTAACTTCCTCGCCTAGAGCAATTTTTAATCCATTATTATAGGCATCGATAATCGCGTTACTAACAAGGAGAAAGGGATTGACGATTTTTGCACTTTTTGCTTCCAACGCTAGTAAAACATCGTCGCTCAAATTAGGTTCAATTATTCTTAATTCTTCTCGATTTAATAAATTTACATCAACGCCATTTATTTTAGCCCGCTCAACTAAATCATATAAAATTTTTATTTCATCATCAGAACGGGCAATTGTTAAAGAACCTAT
>CASFSG010000075.1 GCA_949297305.1 uncultured bacterium | reverse complement strand
TCTCCGTTAGATAACGCTTCTTATTTTGGCCGTATCTTCGCGCGTAGTGGAGGTCTCCATGATGCGGTGAATGAAGCGTTAAAAGAACAAAATATCAACTTTGAATTAAACGCTGGAATTGGTGATGGTTTAGATATGTGTCGTCAATTATTATCTAAATCTCAAGAAGTAGAAAAACCTTATAATTTTATTGAAGGAATGATTTGCACGAACGGTTGTATTGGCGGACCATGTTGTTTAACTCACGAAGTGAGAGACAAAAAAGAAGTTGATAAATATGGTCTTGAAGCGAAAGAGCAAAGCATTGAAGGTGCGATTAAATATGTCTATATGACAAATAAATTTGATTGAGATTATTTACTTTAATTCGTTAGAATTTTTAATTTGATAATCAAGCACAGGCGCAAAATACAAGGCGCCTGTGTTTTGATTATAGGTGTATTTAATTGGAGAAGAGGTGACTAGTTCATAAGTTCGTCGATTAGTTTCTAAACAAAATGATATTTGAATTTCGTCGAAATTTAAAAAATATATAGCGGGAATATAACTTATCGAAGTGTGCTGATAAAGATTAGTAATTCTTTTAACTAATTTTGATTCAACAGATAGTGTTTCCACAATTGTTTCTACGCGATATTCTTCGTTAAAAAAAGCATCGTAGGTGAATTCTTCTAATGCGTGGTATTTTATGGTAGAACCAGGGAATTCCTTTTTAGCAGCAATATAAGCACGTTTAAAAATCTCGTTTGGACCATAAAAAGGCAATTCTAAATAAGCGTCATATGTTGTGTTCATTATTCCAAAAGAAACTTCAATTGGAAAAGCATCTTCAACTTCATTATATATTGTTTCATAATCAAGTTTGGCCCCGATTAAAACATTGCATTCATTTAGTACTTCAAAACCTTGATATTCTATATCTTTTTCATTTTGCATGACATCGATGATATGACCAATTTGTGATGCAGGATAGGTAAAATAATACGGCTCATCGTAAACATCAATAGTTGGTTTATGACATGCCACTAATAAAAATAAAATTGGTAAGGAAATAAGTTGTTTTGTAGAAAGGAATGGGTTCATTCTCATATTTTCATTTTAAAGTTTGATAATTTTTTTGCAAGCAAGAATTAAAAAAATATACAATAAAATAAAAAATAAATAAAGAATGTTGAATATAACAGTAGCCACATTTTAAAATAATATCAAAGAGGTAGAATAAATGATGAAAATTAAAAAAATATTTCCACTTACGATGATTGTTGTTTTTTTAATGTGTGGCATTAATGTTCAACAAAAAATAAGCAAACCAGTGGGAGCATTAAATGAAAAAAACAATATAATTGAAATAAAAACCCTACCAAAGAAAATTCATAAATCGTTAATTATAGAAAATGAATATAATTTTTCATTTGATTTTGATGAAAAAGTTATAATGACATATTCTTACAAAACTTATAACTTAGACGATGTTGATATATCTATACTCAATACGAACAACCTCAATGTTTCTATCCTTATAAATGAAGACTATTCCCGTCTAAATTTATCGGTGTTTTTAGATGAATATTATTGTAGCAAAATTGATTTGTTTATTTATTCTAATTTAGGAATAACCGAATTTTCTTATGTTTCGGATTTGAATGTATTTGAAAAATGGTTGGATAAATGCATTCTTTTAGGAAAAATACAAGATGACTATAAAGCTGATTTATTCGAGTCTTTTATGATGAGAAATGTTAGAACCGAAACAAGTTATGTGGATAATTCTACTAATCAAGGCATCAGCCCTATGGGTATT
>CASFSG010000074.1 GCA_949297305.1 uncultured bacterium | reverse complement strand
TCTCATAAATACTTCCTTTCTTTTTAGTTAATTAATGAATAAGCATTCACTTGAAGAATAAGCATTTATTTCATCTATGCTTATAACAACAAAAACTTAAAAGAAAATATCGGCCATTTTAATTATGAATAATATATGATATCAGTTAATATTAGCCACTATAGATGTAAAAATAATAAACACAATGTATAGCGTCTGTTGATTATCTTGTTTCCTATTCTATTTTCTATTAAGTTAAGTTTAAAAATACTTGATTTTTATATAAATTAATATAATTAATTATTATTGAGGTTAAGGCGATGAATAAAGAATTAGTAATCTTTGAAAACGTTAACAAAATATATGAATTAGGTGGCACTAAGATATACGCTAATAAGAATTTATCTTTTAAAATATTAGAAGGTGAATTCTGCGTAATTGTTGGTCCTAGTGGTTCAGGTAAAACTACTACCTTAAATCTTCTAGGTGGAATGGATAAACTTACTAGTGGTCATATCATCGTTGATAATGATGATATTTCCTCTTTCAATGATAAAAAATTAACTTTATATCGTCGCGATTCAGTTGGCTTCGTCTTTCAATTTTATAATTTGATGCCAAATTTAACCGCCTTAGATAATGTGGATATTTCCTCTGAAATATGTTCCAACCCCTTAGATAGTAAAGAAGTTTTAAATGAAGTTGGGTTAGGGGAAAGAATGCACAATTTTCCTAGCCAACTTTCCGGAGGCGAGCAACAAAGAGTTTCAATCGCTCGAGCAATCGCTAAAAATCCTAAATTGTTACTATGCGATGAACCTACCGGTGCGCTTGATTATCAAACTGGTAAATTGATTTTAAGATTGCTTTTTGATGTATGTAAGAATAATCATAAAACCGTAATTATCATTACTCATAACTCTGCTTTAACTAGTATGGCTGATCATGTCATTCACTTAAGAAACGGTGAAGTTGTCGCTGAAGAATATAATGAACACCCAACCCCAATTGAAGAAATCGAATGGTAATATGGTAGAAAAGAAGAAAAGAACTTATTTTAAATACTTACTTAGATCGATTAAAAACGATTTGGTGAGATTATTAACTATTACAGCCATCACGGCTTTAGGGATGGGGTTTTTAGTTGGTTTATTATCAACTTCTCCCGATTTAGAAGCCTCGATGGATTCTTATTATGATGAGACGAATTTTAACGATTTAGTCATTCGTTCAACCATCGGTTTTTCTAGCGATACGGATGAATATATTTTAAGCAATATTAGCGATGTCTCCTATGCGAGACTCGCGCATGAATCTGATCAATTTATCGAGATGAATAATCGCCGAGCTTATGCCCATCTTTCTTATCGCGATTTAACAAATAATGATATTAATACTTTAGAAATTATTGAAGGAAGGATGCCAAATAATTCCAATGAATGCGTCGCATTAAATAATCACAAAAACGCTTCATTAGAAGAATATTCTTTAAATGATATCATTTTAATTAATAATGAAGAAATTAGAATAGTTGGTAAAGTTAATGATCCTAATTATATCACCTATCAAAGCGAAACATCTTTAACAACCGGTAACGCCTTAGAAGCTATTTTATATTTAGATATCAATGACTATCCTGATTTGCCTTATAGTGTTTTATATGTCAATTTTACTAGAGCGGAAAGAATGAATAGTTTTTCGAGCGAATACGAAAATTATGTTAGTGAAAAAGCAGATGAAATTGATGCGATTAGTGAAGATTTAATTAATCTAAGAATCGAAGAAATTAGAAGTGAAAATTATGAAACTATTTATGATATGGTGTATCAAGAGGCCTATAATGTAGCCCTTGAACAAGTCGTTACCTACTTAGTCAATTTAGGTCAAAGTGAAGAAAGCGCTAGACAAATCGCCCCAACCATCATGGCTATCATCGTAACGACTGACGATTTTAATAATCAAGTTAATGAAGCGGTAGAAACAGCTCTTGATAGTGTCATCGAAACTTTATCGCCTTCTTGGTATATTCTTAATCGCGACACAATTCCTAGCGCCTATCTATTCAAGGTTGATTCGGATAAAGTTAACACCATTTCTTTAATCTTCCCGCCCTTCTTTTTTCTCATTGCGATGCTAGTTACGCTTTCAAGTATCAATCGCATCATTTCAAAAGATCGCGGCATTATTGGCACATTTAAAGCCTTGGGTTATTCTAAAAGAAAAATCTCAACTAAGTATCTTGTCTATGGCCTACTTTCTTCCTTATTAGGTGTCATATTAGGGGTGATGATTGGGCTATTTTTATTCCCTTATGTTTTAATGAACATCTATCAAAGCGTTTATCATTTAACTAACATTACTTATTTATTTACCGCTGGTTATGTTTTTGGCTTTGGTGGTTTGATGATTGGTTTAATACTTTTGGTCGTTTTAGGAACGATATTAGGAACATTAAAAGAAGCAAGCGCATCGTTAATGATGGGGGCGAAAGCACCTAAACCTGGTAAAAAGATTTTATTAGAAAGAATTAAGCTTTTATGGAAACCTCTTTCATTTAAATATAAATCAATGTTTCGTAATATCTTCCGCTATAAAAAGAATCTTCTAATGATGATTATTGGAGTAGGTGGGTGTAGTGGGATGCTATTAACTGGCTTTGGTATTCAAGATGCTTTCTATACTTTAACCAACACCCAATTTAATCAAATTGTTCTTTATGATGCGATTGCTTCTTTAAGTGAAAAGGCTTTGCCTAGCGAAGACATCTTTCTAGAAAATGACCCACTTATTTATTCTCCAATTGTCAATAGTCGCATCAATTTACTCGACGATAGCTCTTATTCAATTGAATTGATTGCAATTGAAGATGATATTAGCCCTTATATCTCTTTATTTAATCCTAATCATCAACAATTAGAGTTTACGAGTGATTCGGTAATTATTTCTCAACAAATCGCTAATAATTTCGATATTCAAGTTGGTGATAGTGTCATCGAAACTTTATCACCTTCTTGGTATATTCTTAATCGCGACACAATTCCTAGCGCCTATCTATTCAAGGTTGATTCGGATAAAGTTAATACCATTTCTTTAATCTTTCCGCCTTTCTTTTTCCTCATTGCGATGCTAGTTACGCTTTCAAGTATCAATCGCATCATTTCAAAAGATCGCGGCATTATTGGCACATTTAAAGCCTTGGGTTATTCTAAAAGAAAAATCTCAACTAAGTACCTTGTCTATGGCCTACTTTCTTCCTTATTAGGTGTCATATTAGGGGTGATGATTGGGCTATTTTTATTCCCTTATGTTTTAATGAACATCTATCAAAGCGTTTATCATTTAACTAATATTACTTATTTATTTACCGCTGGTTATGTTTTTGGTTTTGGTGGCTTGATGATTGGTTTAATACTTTTGGTTGTTTTAGGTACGATATTAGGAACATTAAAAGAAGCAAGTGCATCGTTAATGATAGGGGCGAAAGCACCTAAACCAGGTAAAAAGATTTTATTAGAAAGAATTAAGCCTTTATGGAAACCTCTTTCATTTAAATATAAATCAATGTTCCGTAATATCTTCCGCTATAAAAAGAATCTTCTAATGATGATTATTGGAGTAGGTGGGTGTAGTGGGATGCTTTTAACTGGCTTTGGTGTTCAAGATGCTTTCTATACTTTAACCAATACCCAATTTAATCAAATTGTTCTTTATGATGCGATTGCTTCTTTAAGTGAAAAGGCTTTGCCTAGTGAAGATATCTTTCTAGAAAATGACCCGCTTATTTATTCTCCAATTGTCAATAGTCGCATCAATTTACTCGACGATAGCTCTTATTCAATTGAATTGATTGCAATTGAAGATGATATCAGCCCTTATATCTCTTTATTTAATCCTAATCATCAACAATTAGAGTTTACGAGTGATTCGGTAATTATTTCTCAGCAAATCGCTAATAATTTTGATATTCAAGTTGGTGATAGTGTCAAGATTAATACCGATATTGGGGCGATGTCAATTAATGTAAGTGGCATTATGGAAAACTATGTCAATAATTATTTGTATCTAGGCTCAAAAGCTTATGAGAATTATTTTGGCCAGGTATTCCAAGAATCTTATAATGCTTTTATTATTAAGGCAAATGGCATTGATAGTGATGTTGAGGCTGCTTATGAAAGAATTTTAACCAACGAAAGTGTCGTTTCTTTCACTCGCAGTTCGGTCACAATCAATAGTTATCAAAATATCATTAATAATCTCTCCTCGTTAGTTATTTTAATTATTGCTCTCAGTGGCTTTCTAGCGGCGATTGTCATTTATAATTTAACTGATATCAATATCAATGAACGTATTAGGGAAATTGCCACTTTGCGCGTCTTAGGTTATCGGCGACGCGAAGTCTTAATGTATATTTTACGCGAAGTCTTCTTTATGGGAATCATTGGAGCCCTTTTAGGCATCGGCATTGGAGTTTTTCTCAATTGGTTTATTTTGACAAATATCGCTTCGGTTGGATTATTGTTCTCGACCCAAATTCATTGGACAAGTTATATCTATACTTCTTTAATTACTATTGCTTTCGTCGTTTTAATTGGTTTTTGCTTCTATCCAAAAATTCGTCGAATTAACATGGCTGAATCACTTAAATCTATTGAATAATATTTATCTATTATTTAAAACGATTATAATAAACAATTGATGAAATTAATTAATTATCTATACTTAATTAATGATTATTCTCTTCTAAGTGCTTTGGTTGTTCTTATTGTTATCTTTGGAGTTACTCTAATCGCTATTATTTATTTATTATCAAAGAAATAATGATTACTTTAATTCGCAAATTATTTATTAAAAATTATCGACAGGTAACCGATGAAAATGTGCGATTAGCCCATGGTAAAGTTGCTTCTATTTTTGGCATTGCTATTAACGCAATCTTAGTTAGTTTAAAATTGGTTTTTGGCATCATCGCTAATTCGATTGCCCTCATCGGTGATGCATTGAATAATTTGAGCGATGTTTCTAGTAGTTTAGTGACTTTAATTGGCTTTCGTTTAGCTTCTAAACCCGCCGATAAAGAACATCCTTTTGGTCATCGTCGCATCGAATATATTGCTGGTTTAATTGTTTCAATTATTATAGTTGCAATCGCGACAAGTCTATTTATAACTTCGATCGAAAGGATTATCGACGCCTCAATTAGCGAATATAACCTTTGGACTTTTATCATTTTAGGCATCTCCATCCTTTTAAAAATTTTTCAATTTTCGCTTTATTTTGCTTTTGCAAAAGTCATTAATAGCGTCGCATTAAAAGCGACCGCTTTCGATTCATTAGGCGATATTCTCGCTTCTATTATTTTGCTTGTTGGAGCGTTAATCTCTTATTATTTAAATTTCAATATCGATGGTTATTTAGGTATCGTTATTGCCCTCTTTATTGCTTTTAATGGAATTAAATTAGTGAAAGAAACATCTTCGCCATTAATCGGGGAGGCGATGAAGAAAGAAAAAATCGATCAAATTATTAGTAAAATTAAGAATTATCAGGGTGTTTTAGGTCTTCATGACATCTTAACGCATTCTTATGGCGGCGATAAAATTTTTATGAGCCTCCATTTGGAGGTTGATGGTCATCAAGATGTTTTTTCTTTGCATCAACTCATCGATCGAATTGAAAAAGATATTAAAAAAGAATTTAATGTTGAATTATTGATTCATATGGATCCTATTGATTTAAGCGATGAATTTAAGGTCAAATTAGAAAAAGAAATTGTCGAAATCTTGTTATCAATTAATCCTGATTTAAAATTGCATGAATTTTCTTTAACAAGAAGTGGACATCAACTGATCATCGCTTTTGAACTACTTTATCCTTATAGTGAAAAAAGAAAAGAAGAAGTGATTACTTCCTTAATCTTAGAAAAATTAAAAGGTCTTCATCATGAAGATATCGTTTTAAATATTTCTTATGAAAGACCTTATTTTCTTGAAGAATAATTTTATTTATTTTCTTCGGGGAATTTTTTAAAGACTGAGATATATCCTAAAATTGATGCGAATGTTAATAGGACAAACCCAACCGCATAAAAGGGATAAAAACTGAACGCTAGTTCAAATGATACCCTCGTATCAATTGTAACGATAAGTGGCAAAGCGACTACCATTATTAAAAATAAAACTGCAGCGACCGTTTTTAAAATCGCACTGATTAAGGGGATGACGCGCGTAAGCGAGCTAGAGATTATTGCAACAATTCCTCCAATGACCGAAGCGCACATTGCAAAAATGGCGACAATTAATTCATGTTGCATCGAAAAGCAAGCGAAATATTGAATCGCGCCAATTATCAAGCAAATTAAACCACCAACCAAACCCAAGATAAACGATAAGCGTGAAATCTTTTTCATTTTTTTCCTCCAATGTTTATCTTAACATTTTTTATTAAGTAATAAAAACCAATAATTTTACCCTCGTTGCCCGAAAAGCAAATATCTTGTTATAATTGAAAGCGTTATGTCGTTGATAACCTTTAATAATGTGTCGAAATTATATGGTAATGAATTGATTCTTGACCATGTTTCTTTTCAAATTAATCGCGGCGAAAAAATCGCTTTAATTGGCAATAATGGTGAAGGTAAAACGACGATTCTTAAGTTGATCTTAGGTGAAATTAAGCCCTCGATTATACCAAAAGAAAATAGCGGTGGTGAAGTTGCTATTTTAAACAATTTAAAAATTGCTCATTTAGATCAAAATGTCGTTAAAAATCCCGCTTTAACTATCAAAGAGGAACTATATGATGCTTATCGCGATATTTTCTTGAAATTGAATGAATATAACGCTTTAGTGAATAAGCCTAACTTGCAAGAAGAAGAAATTGTTCATCTGAATAATTTATTAAACGAATTAATTAATTTAGATGCTTTTAATCTCGATAAGAAAATAAATAATTTTTTTAAACATTTCAATTTGCCTTTAAGCTATTTAAACCGAGTTATTTCTACCCTAAGCGGCGGGGAAAGAATGAAAGTTGCTTTTATAAAAATCCTATTAAATGATTATAATGTCTTACTTTTAGATGAACCGACAAATCATTTAGATATTTCTTCGATTGAATGGTTAGAGAATTATTTAAAAGACGATAAAAGAACGATTTTATTTGTTTCGCATGATCGCTATTTTTTAAGTGAAGTTGCCAATAAAATTTTCGATTTAGAAAATAAAAAAATAATATCTTATAATCTCAACTACGATAATTTTTTATTAGAAAAGCAAACTCGTTATCTTAACGCTTTAAAGCAATATGAAAAAGATTTATTAGAAAAAGAACGCCTCAAAAGATTTATTGATTATTTTATGCCGAAACCACGTTTTGCTTCGCGGGCTAAAGATCGCGTTCATAAACTTGCAAAATTAGAAAAAAATATGCAAAAACCGATTAAAAATAATGAAAAAATTCATTTAAACCTCAATGATAATGCATTAAAAAATAAACAGATTATTGCTTTTGAGCAACTAGTTGTTGGTTATGATAAGCCTTTAACTAAGCCACTTTCTTTTTTGATGTTTTCTAATGACCGTCTTGCAATAATCGGCCATAATGGCGTTGGTAAAACAACTCTAATTAAAACGATTTATGGCGAATTAAAACCTTTTTTGGGTGAAATCAAACACTTAAGACAATTATCGATTGGTTATATTGAGCAAAATAATGATGAAGTCTTTGATCTTAGTCTATTTGCTTATTTAAAAAATCTTTATCCGCAAAAAGAAGATCGCGAAATAAGGCGTGCTTTAGGCAATTTTTTATTTCGAGAAGATGATGTTTTTAAAAATCTTCAGGCGCTTTCTAATGGTGAAAAAATGCGTTTATTTTTAGCTAAATTAAGTTTATCAAGTTACGATCTTCTTTTGCTTGATGAGCCGACAAATCACCTCGATATGATAACAAAAGAATGCCTTTTATCTGCCTTAAAAGAATATCGTGGTGCGATTATCTTCATTAGTCATGATCGTTATTTTATTAACTCCTTAGCGACCCATTCGTTATACTTATCGCTAGAAAAAACTATTCTCAATCAAGGCGGTTATGATGAGATAAGAGATTTGATTGTTTCTAAGGAGGAAAAAGAAGAAATTATTCCTCTAAAAAAAGCATCGAGCAACAATAAAACTAGTTTATCCAACAATAAAAGAAACGCCTTGATTAGTAAGATGCACGAGATTGAAAGGGAAATTATAGAACTAGAGCTTAAACGTGATAATCTACCTGAAAATAATTATCAACTTTATAACGAAATTGCAGCCATTTTAAAACAAAAAGAGAACGAATATTTGGAAATATTAACAATTTTAGATAAAAAAGATTAATCTTAGATTAAAAATGAGTATAATAGGTTTCTAAATATGAGTGAGAGCATTAAAATAATTTCCAAAAATAGCAAAGCGTATTATAACTACTTCATTTTAGAAACTTATGAAGCTGGAATAGTTTTAAAAGGTCCTGAGATTAAATCGCTTAGAAATAATGGCATCTCTTTAAATGAAAGTTATGTCACTTTTAAAGACGGTGAAGTTTTTTTATTAAACGCGCATATTGCTCATTATCATGAGGCGAATATTTTTAATCACGAAGAAAAAAGAACTCGCAAATTACTTTTACATAAAAATGAAATTATTAAATTAAAAAAGAAAGCGGAAGAAAAATCTTTAACTATCATACCCACTAAAGCCTATTTTAAAGGTAGTCATGTTAAAATCGAGATTGCTTTAGCCCGTGGCAAAAAGTTATTCGACAAACGACAAACGATTAAAGAGCGCGATCTTAAAAGAGATTTATCAAAGATGAAAAAGGATTTTAATAACCGACGATGATCGATGATATTATTGCTTTAAATAAATATTTTATTAAACACGAATCGAGCGAATATTCGCGTTCAAATTACGATAAATTTCTTCGCACTTTTCATCCTGAAAAATTCAATTTTTCTTCGATTCATCTAAGCGGGACTAATGGCAAGGGTTCGACTGCTTTATTTCTTAGCCACTGTCTATTTAAGGCGCATTATCATGTTGGTTTATATCACTCGCCTTTTTATCAAAATGTTTTAGAGATGATTTTAATTGACGATCGAAAAGTCGATGAAAAACTATATTTAGATATTTTTAATCAATATCAAAATAACTTTGAAGAATATCATCTAACTTCTTTTGAGATGCAAACTTTTATCGCCTATAGAATTTTTGAAGAATTGAAGCTTGATATCGTAATTATTGAAGTGGGGATGGGCGGAATAGTAGACGCAACTAACATTATTACCCCCATTTTATCAATTATTACAAGCGTCTCATTAGAACACACCGCCTATTTAGGCCATAGTTTATCTGAGATTGCCTATAATAAAGCTGGGATCATTAAAGATTATGTTCCTGTTTTAGTGGGTAAATTAAGCGAGGAAGCTTTAATCCCTATTTATCAAAAAATCAAAGAATGTCATTCCATATTATCGTTAGTTGATGATTTTCACTATGTTCGTTATTTTGAAGATGGCATTTTATTTGATTATCTACCTTACCATGATATTAAAATTGCAACGCGCGCTTTTTATCAAATCAAAAATGCTTCTATTGCGATTGAAGCTTTAAAAATTATCGCAAAAGATTTTTTTGTTAGCGAAGAGCAAATGCGTCAAGGCTTAATGATGCCTTTATTAAAAGGTCGCTATGAATATATCGATGAACATATCTTAATTGATGGCGCGCATAATAAAGAAGCAATCGAAAATCTCGTCGCTTCCCTTTCGCGCGACAATAAAAAGCCTATCCACACTTTATTTGCGTCTTTTCTAGATAAAAACATCGACGCTATATTGCCTTTATTAAGCAGTGTCTCCTCTTCTATTACTATAACTACTTTTCCTCATCGTCGCGCGCGCAAGGAGGAAGATTATTTCTTGTATTTAGGTGATTATGCGTTTAAAGAAGATTGTTATCAAGCTTACCTTGAATTAAGAGAAAAATACCCTGATGATTTAATTTTGATTACCGGTTCGTTATATTTTGCCTATTTGATGGAGGACTATTTATCTTGACCGTTTTTAAATTGAAGACAATTCATAAAATTCCTCTAGCATCAATCTTGTTAGTGCTCATCATCATTTTTACTCGCGTGGTTGCTATTAATAATTTGCCGGTAGTGCCTTTTTTAAGAATCTCGCTAGGGCCTTCTTTAATTGTTTTTTCTTCCTTACTTTTAGGACCCATTTATGGTGCCTTTATCGGTGGATTATCGGATATTTTAGGCATCGTTATGTTCCCTAATGCCTATTCAATCAATCCTTTATTTACTCTCGTATATTTTCTTTTTGGTCTCACCCCGCCTCTTTTATATTGGCTAGTTAAAAAAATTAAAAAGGAAATTACTCTTTTTATTATCAATTGTATCGTTTTATTTTCTATTGCTTTATTTGTTACCTTATTCGTTTTTTTAAATCCAGAGTTTACCTTATATGGCGTCAAATACCTTTTACCTTTTTGGAGTAAGATTCTTATCTCGATTCTTTCTTTTATAACTTCAATTGGCCTAGTGATAGCTATTTATTTTATTAATCGATACTATCATCGAAAAAATGATAGTTATCAATTAGATATTAATAAATTTGCGTTTATTGCTATCGTTAATAATCTCGTTTGGATGTTAGGACTAAATTCATTAATTAAAACTTTCTTTTTTGATATTAATTTTTTCATTATCTTTTTTACTCAAGCTTTAATGTTTATTTTTGATATTTTGATTAGCACATTTTTAATACCATATTTATTCCTTTTGGTGCATCATATATATAGAAAGTATTTAAATCAATGAACGACGAACTTAAAAATAAACCTGTTAAAGATAAAGAAGAGAAGTCTTCTATTAAACCAAATATTGATCCGAAATATCTCGGTGAAGATCCTGATCCTATCAACCGCTTTTTAGAGGAGGAAGATGTTAATCCTAACGCGAGTAAAAAACCTAAATTTTCTTTTATGATGGGCTTAGGTATTTTTATCATCGTTTTAATTGTTGTCATTATTGTTTTATCAATTATTATCATGCGTTTATAATTAATTTATGGAACGAAAATATTATCAAGAAAATGTTGTTTATCAAATCTATCCGCGTTCTTTTTACGATTCAAATGGCGATGGTATTGGAGATATTCAAGGCATCATTTCAAAATTAGATTATTTAAAAGATTTAGGAGTGGGGATTATTTGGTTATCGCCCATTTATAAATCACCGTTAGATGATATGGGTTATGATGTCGCCTCTTATTATGAAATTCATCCTGATTATGGCACGATGGATGATATGGAAGAGTTGATTGAGGAGGCAAAAAAACGCAATATCAGAATTTTAATGGATTTAGTTATCAACCACACCTCTGATGAACATGAATGGTTTATTCAAAGCAAAGATCCTAGTTCTAAATACCATGACTATTATTATTGGAAAAAAGGTCGCAATAAGAATAAAAAACCACCAAATAATTGGGATTCGATGTTTTCTGGCAGTGCTTGGGAATATGATCAAGACAATAATTTATGGTATCTTCATTTATATTCGAAAAAACAAGTCGATTTAAATTACCATAATGAAAATGTCATTATGGAAGTTGAAAAAATCTTGAAGTTTTGGCTCGACAAAGGGATTTATGGTTTCCGTTGTGATGTCATTAATCAAATCTATAAAACTTCATTAAAAAACGGGCGAAAAAAATTATTTATGACTGGTCAAGAACATTATCTTAATCAAGATGGTAATCATCTCATCCTCAAGAGATTTAACCGCGATGTCTTTCAAAAATATGATGCGATGACGGTAGGGGAAACTTTTGGTGTTTCACCCCAAGAAGCTATTAAATTTATGGATGATGAATTGACGATGTGTTTCTCTTTTGAACATTTAAATTTAGATAAGAGATCAATTCCGGTTTTTAAGAAAAAATATCATCCTTCCAGTTTAAAAAATGTCCTAATTAAATGGCAAAAAGAAGTTAATTGGAATACATGTTTTTTTGAAAATCACGACCAACACCGTTCGATTGAACGATATGGTGATAGTAAGCATTATTATTTAGAAAGCGCGAAGATGCTCGCAACCATCATCTTGACTTTGCGGGGGACACCTTTTATTTATCAAGGAGAAGAAATTGGCATGCTCGATAATCATTATGATAATTTAAATGATATTCAAGATGTCAGCGCGCATCGCGTTTATCAAACAATAAGGAGATTATTGCCGCTATTAAAAGAAAAAAAGGTCTTAGAACTAGTCGATGTAAATAATCGCGACCATTCGAGAACTCCGATGTGTTGGGATGCTTCTAGCCACGGTGGTTTTAGCACCGTCAAAGCCTGGATTAAAGAATCGCCTGATTATCAAAAAATTAATGTGCAAAGTAATTTAGATAACCCTAATTCAATATTAAATTATTATAAAAATTTAATTCAAATTCGTAAAAATCATCTCTCTATAAGTTATGGAACGATCGAATTTTTATCAAGCAATAAAAATGTCTTATGCTTTTATCGTAAATTAGAAAATCATCCCGCCATTTTTGTCATCATTAATTTAAGTAAAAAAAGAATCAAGAATCCTTACTATGAACAAGGTGAAGTATTAGCTACAAATTATGATGTTTCCTCGATAGATAAATTAGATTATCTCGCCCCATACATGGCGCTTGTCATAAAAACAAATCATCAATAAATATTCGCGTTTTGCATTAAATAATTATTAAAAACCTATTTTTTAATAAGTTAAATCATCGTCAGATTCGTTACTATTTATTTTACTAATTAAATATTCAATGACTTTTTTTCTTGTAATAATGCCAATAAAAGAGCCATAATCATCGACGACAGGGACAAAGTTTTGTTGATAAATTAAGGTGACTAAATCATCCATATTTTTATCTATTTTAATTGAAGTAGTATCGCGATAACGAGGAACGGATAAGATGTTGATGTTTGCCAATTTATCGAAAGTGTCTGGTTGATGTTTAATAAACATTAAAATATCACCTTCTGAAATTGTTCCGACATATTTACCATCTTTAGAAATGATTGGAATAGCCGAATAACGATGAAAATCCATTTTCTCTAAAACTTGTCGTATCGAATAATTATCATAGACATATTCGACATTATTTTTAGGTAATAAGAAGAATAAGATATTAACTTTTTTAGCCACAATTTATTTTAAACTCTTTAAAAATGAAATATCAATGATATTTAGATGTAATTTTAATAAAATTTCATATATAATTACATTCGCTTTAAGGAGGGGAAAAATGAATAATATTTCTTGGGATGAATATTTTATGGGTTTAGCGATTTTATCTAGTTTGCGAAGTAAGGATCCTAATACCAAAGTAGGGGCATGCATCGTCGATGATGAGCATAAAGTCGTTTCAATTGGTTATAATGGCATGCCAACAGGTATCGATGAAACTCAAATTTCTTGGAATAAGGGCGAAGGATTAGATAGTAAATATCTTTATGTTTGTCATGCGGAATTTAATGCTATTTTAAATACGCGAAACGGTTCTGCTCTTAAAGGTTGCACCCTCTATGTTACTCTTTTTCCCTGCAACGAATGCGCGAAAGCAATTATTCAAGTTGGAATTAAAGAATTAGTGTATCTAGATAATAAATACGAAGATCAAATTAACACAATGGCGAGCAAAAAAATGCTTGAACTCGCTGGTATTAAACTAACTAAATATCAAGGGAGAGTACCGGAAATTACCATTAAATGAAGGCGATTGAAGTAAAACATTTATCTTTTTGTTATGATGAGAAAACGCCGATATTAAATGATGTAAGTTTTACTCTTAACCAAGGCGAAACTTTAACTATTGTTGGGAAAAATGGGTCAGGTAAATCGACCCTTGCTAAGATACTCGTCGGTCTATTGCCTTTTAAAAACGGCCAAATCAAGATTTTCGAAAATGAAATTGACCCAAAGAAAGATATAGCTGCTACCTATCATTTAGCGATTGTCTTTCAAAATCCTGACAACCAATTTATTGCCTCTAGCGTCGAAGACGATATCGCGTTTGGTTTAGAGAATTATTGTGTTGACCCCGCTAGGATGCATGATTTAGTTAAAAAATACGCGAAGATGGTCGGGATGGAAAATTATTTAGAATTCGCACCTGAAAATCTCAGTGGCGGACAAAAACAACGCGTCGCAATTGCCGGAGTTTTAGCGTTAAACGCAAATATAATTATTTTTGATGAAGCAACTTCGATGCTCGATCCAGAAGGCAAAAAGGACTTTCATCAAACCTTAAATACTTTAAAAAAAGAAAATCCTCTTTTAACAATTATCATGATTACCCACGATAAGGAAGAAATTATTAATAGCGATAAAATTTTAGTTTTAGATAAAGGTGAGGCAGTCTTATTTATCAAGACAAATGAACTCAATAAATATCGCGAGCAATTTCTTAACCTTGGTTTAGATTTGCCATTTAATTATTCTTTAATTAGTGAATTAAATAAAAATGGTTTCGCCATTGATTTTAGTGATGATTATCAGGAGATTATTAAGCAATTATGATCGATTTTCGCGATGTTAGTTATGTTTATTCCCCTAAATCTCCCTATGAATGTTTAGCGTTAAAAGAGGTAAATTTCTCTTTATCTAATCATGAATTTCTTTTTATTGTTGGAGAAACTGGTTCGGGTAAATCAACTTTAATTCAACATCTCAATGGTTTATTAATTCCAACGTCTGGTGAAGTGCAAGTTGATGAATATTGTTTAACCAATAATCGCAAAAGAGCAACAAAAAAGATTTTACCTTTAAGGAAAAAGGTTGGAGTTGTCTTTCAATTTGCTGAAAAACAATTATTTCAAGATAGCGTCGAAAAAGATGTTGCCTTTGGTCCATTAAATTTTAAAATCAAGGAAGAAGAAGCTTTTCAAATTGCCCATCGAGCGTTAAGAAATGTAGGTTTGGATGAAAGCTATGATAAACGTTCACCTTTTGAGCTTAGTGGTGGTGAAAAAAAGAAAGTTGCAATTGCTGGTATTTTAGCTTTAAATCCCGATGTTTTAGTCCTCGATGAACCGACTTCTGGCTTAGATAATCTAAGTAAGAAGGAAATGATGGATCTATTCAATAAATTATATCGCGATGGCAAAAGCATCATTATCGTCACTCACGACATGGAATTAGTCCTCGAATATGCTGAAAAAGTTTTAGTTCTTAACGATGGCAAAATTGTTTTAAATGGATGCGCGCATGATTTATTTTATGGTGTGGAAAAATTTAGTTTTTTAGAATTGCCTAAAATTATCACCTTCGTTAAAGCTTTGAAGGAAAAATATCCTTCGCTCGCTGTTGATAAGATTAAAAATTTACCAACATTAGTGGAAGAAATTAAAAGGTTAAAAGGTAAATGAAAAATTTTGCTTTAGGTCAATATGTTCCTTATAATTCTTTTATTCATCGCTTAGATGCTAGAAATAAAATTTTTTGTCTAATTGTTTTAATGGTAGCAATTTTTTACTCCTATTCAACTTGGGAAATGACTTTTTTAATGGGCGGAACGCTTTTTGCTTTTATCATCATTTTAATGATTATTAGCCATGTATCTTTTCGTAAATTATTTTCATCTTTAAAAGCGATGTGGCTATTGATTATCTTTTTATTAATCGTTAATTGTTTGGTGCCGATTTCTAAAGAAGGACCAGTTGCTTTTTATCTAGGATCTTTAGCCATTTATTATGATGCAATTTTCCAATCTATTAGAATCATTTTGCGTTTAGTGATGATGCTATCTTTGACGATGGTATTAACTGCTACGACTAAACCACTCGATTTAACTTATGCTTTAGAATGGTATTTAACACCTTTAAAAATAATTAAATTCCCCGCCCATATCGTTGCGATGATCATCTCGCTAGCCTTAAGACTAATACCAACTTTATTATTAGAAACTGAGGACATTATGAAAGCGCAGGCTAGTCGCGGAGTCGATTTTAAGCGCGGAGGAATAAAGATGAAGATTAAAGCTATCACTGCTTTAATTGTTCCATTATTTATTTCATCTTTTAAAAGAAGCGACGAATTAGCTGATGCGATGAGTGCTCGCGGTTATAATCCTCACGCTAAAAGAACTAGATATCGCAAATTACATTTTGGCATTTGCGATTTATTTGTTTTTATATTATCTGCTTCGTTGATGAGCGGGGTTATTTGTGTTTCCTATTTTAATATAACAATTGAAACTCCAACTTTTTTAGCTTGGTTTTTTATCGCTTTATATGGCGTAATCTTTATGATGATTATTAGTGGACTAATTGATGCAAAAACGAGGGAGCGAAATCTTTAATGCGTTATTTATTAAATTTTTCTTATGATGGTTCTTCTTTTAATGGTTATCAGAGTCAGACTACGCATGATACAATTCAAGATAAAATTCAGGATGCTCTAAAAATATTGTTAAAAGAAAAGATAATCATTTATGCCTCTGGCCGAACTGATCGTGGCGTCCATGCCTATAATCAATACGCTCATTTTGATAGCAAAAATGAAATTATCGATGTTGGTAAATTTCTTTACTCTTTAAACGCTTTAGTGGCCCCAAATATCTTTTTTAAAAGTTGCCGCTTGGTCGCTGATAATTTTCACGCGCGTTTCGATGCAAAAAGTAAAACATATGTTTATCTAATAAATTATGAAAAATATGACGTTTTTGCAAAGAATAATGCTTTTTTCTACCATTATTCACTCGATTTCATTAAATTAGGCGAAGCTTTAGAGTTATTTAAAGGCAAACATAATTTTAAAAATTTTACCGCGAAAGAAGATGATGAAAACGATTATATTAGAACGATTTTTCGCGTTGAATATAAAGAAATCAAAGATAATTTAATTGCGATTATTTTTGAGGGTGAAGGTTTTATGCGATACATGGTTAGGATGATGGTGATGAATGTTTTAGAATTCGCATCTAATCGCTTAGATATCTCACAAATTAAAAGGCGTTTAGACACTCAAGAAAATTTAAAAACTAATTATAAAGCCCCTAGTCTAGGATTATATTTATATGATGTGCAATATTAAATTTTCTAATTGTCATAGATGACAATAAATTCTCATATCGGTATTTATTTATTTAAAAATGGTGCTAAAATATGAGCGATAATTTTATAAGGAGTATTATTTATGGGTAGACATCATGAAGTAAGAGCCGCGGCTATGGCTAAAACTGGTAAGATTAAATCAGCGCTTTATGCCCGCGCTTCTAGAGAAGTATATATGGCCGCTAAAAGTGGCGGTAGTATTGATCCAAATAGCAATTTAGCCCTAAGAGCGGCTATGGAGAAGTTTCGTGGTAAGTCAGTACCACGCGATGTTTTTGATCGCGCCTTAAAGAAAGCCGCTGGTAGCGACGCGGAAGTTTATCTTCCTGGCCGCTATGAGGCAATTGGTCCAGGTAATTCGATGTTTGTTATTGATACTTTAACTGATAACGCTAATCGCGCGTTAGTGGAAGTTAGAACCATCGTTGTCCGTAAAGGTGGACATATGGGTAATGTAATGTTTAATTTTACCGAAACCGGTGTTTTTGTCTTTAAAGGACAAAACCGCGATGAGGTAGAAGAAGCTTTAATTTTAGGTGATGTTGATGTGAGGGAAGTTAATCAAGAAGATGATGTTGTTGTAGTCTATGTTAATCCAAGCGATTTCTCAAAAGCGCGCGATGTCTTAAACGGTTTAGGAATCAGTGAATTTGATGAAGCGGAAATTGAAATGCTTCCTAATGATACAGTCGATGTTGATGATGACGAAACTAAACAAAAAATTAATGATATCATCGATGGTTTAAATGAACTCGAAGATGTGAGTAATGTTTTCCATAATGTTAATTTATAATTGATAACTTATTGTTTAGCCTTGTTTTAAACAAGGTTTTTTATATCTTTATGAACAAAAATGCTTTGTTAATTCGTAAAATTGTTGGCACAGCGCTTTTAGCAGCCCTGACGATTATTTTAACATTTATTTCAAACCAAATTCGCATCGGAAATATTGAAATAAATTTATCTTTAATCCCAATTGCCTTAGCAAGTATCCTTTATGGTCCTTGGTACGGCCTATTTATTGGTTTAATTAATGGTGGTCTAGTATTAGTGGCTCCTGG
>CASFSG010000073.1 GCA_949297305.1 uncultured bacterium | reverse complement strand
TCCCTGATTCCAATGTATTTTATTTATTTTTTGTCTTATGAAAATAGGTTGCCTTTATATCTTTCTATATCTTTCATTGCAATTATGACTATTTATAATCTTGTTATCATGTTCATTCATTTAAAAAAAGATATTTTTAATAAACATTTATTAGGTATTAGTGTACTATTTAATCTCTTAGCGGTAATTTTTGCCGTCTATTTAAATTATATTTCTTTAAATGTTCACCATGTTTTAATTAATTCAACGAATTATCTAATCTTATATTTTGTTAATCTGTTAATTTATGGCCTGTTTTTAATTAACATTGTCTTGTCTTCTTTCTATTATTTTTCTTCTTTAAAAATCCCTCTTTTAATCAAAAGGTTATTTTTTACTATTGTTCTTATTATGATGGCTACCCCCTTTTTCATTCTTCTCATTACATTAAATTTTTGATGATAATATTCAAGATTTATCTATTTACTATAATGTTTTTATTGCTGTGGTGACCCCTTTATCGCTCACAAGTGGTCTATTAATGGTATTAGAAATATCATCATTTTTCAAAAATAAATATTTAAAATCTTTCGTTAGTTTTTTATCGATAATTCTTGGCCTAATCTTTCTCTATTTATTTTTATTGGGTATTTATTTTAAGCAAATTGAATCTACCCCTTTGTTATTTAATCTTGGTTTTAGTTTACTTTTAATTTATCTCGCTTTGAGTCTCATCCTTGCTTTTAGATTGATAAATCCACCATTAACATGCGATTCTACGATTAAGGAAGTATCAATTAAAAAAGATAATATCTTTAAATATATTACACCCCAAATTACTTCATTAATAATAACTCTGATTTTTGCTGTTGTTCCAATCGTCGGTTATCAAGTACTTTTAGAACCTACTAATTTATCTTTTTATTATTCATGGTCGATTTTAACCCTCGATTTATCTAGCCCAATTATCGAAATTATCAAGATATTTATTCGCTTTCTTTATTTAGGCGTTTTTCTTTATTTAGCCAATATCGTTCTATCATTTTTATTTCCACTAAAACGCTGAACGTTTTTAACTATTTCTTTAGGATATAATTCTCTTTCAATCATTTATCCCTTCTTATTTATTTTTTGGCGAGATCTTGTTGATGCGGCTCTATTATTAAATATGTTCCTTTCTTTATTGTTATGCATTTCCACATTTTTAAGTATTAGCAATATCTATCCTAATAGTAGTGACCAAAAAGCTTACAAAATTTCATTAATAATTATTTTATTATTATCAAATTTACCTTTTATCTATTTAAGCTCACTTAATTATTATTTTATGAATTTTCTTTATAACGATTTAGAAATGCCCTCTCTTTCTTTAACATTATTATCATTCATCGTTGAAATTTATAAAATTATCTTTATTTCTTATCTTATAAGCTTATTATTTAAAAAACGAAAGGCGAAAATTATTTCAGCGATTATAACTTTCTTATCGATAATTACCATTGAGCTTTTATTAACGATTCGCATCGTCTTCTTTATTAATGACCCTACTATTGAAATAATGACATGTTTCTTTATTTTAAATACATTCTTTTTATTCATTTATCCTTTGTCTAATCGTCTATTTAAAAATAATAATTTCTTAGCGATTAAATAGAACAATCAATTTAGTTAAATAATAATACTAATTATTTCCTATTTAATTTATAATTAAATTAGGTCTCAAAAAATGAAAGTTTTATTGTATTTCGAAGACGAAAAGAAAATACGTAAATCGGGAATTGGTCGCGCTTTAAAACATCAAATAGCGGCACTTAAAAGTCAAGGAATTGAATATACACTTTCTAGTAAAGAGCAATTTGATATCGCTCATATAAATACTTATTTCCCAAAGAGCAAAATATTATTAAAAAAATGCAAAAGAAGAGGTATACCGGTTATCGTTCATGGTCATTCGACCCTGGAAGACTTTAAAAATTCATTCCGCCTATGGCGCGTGATGGCTTTATGGTTTAATCCTAATTTATTATCGTTTTATCGTCAAGCTGATATGATCATTACTCCGACTGAATATTCAAAAAAATGTATCGATAATTATCATTTAAATACCCCAACATATGTTTGCTCAAATGGCATCGAACCTTCCGAATATGTTTTCGATGAAGAAAAAGTTAAAAAATTTCAAGAATATTTTCATTTAAAAGACGGCCAAAAAGTTGTGATAGGGGTAGGCTTCCCATTTAATCGTAAAGGCATTAAAGATTTCTTTTATGTTGCTTCAAAATTTCCCGCTATTACATTTATTTGGTTTGGTTATTTGCAAAGAATCTTGACGAGTATCGATGTCTTAAAAGCGATAAAAAATCGTCCGAATAACGTGATAATGCCGGGCTATATTTCTAATGACATTATTAAAGGAGCGTATCATTACGCGGCTTGTTTATTTTTTCCTAGTTATGAAGAAACCGAAGGCATTGTTACTTTGGAAGCTCTCGCTTCTAATTGCCCATTATTAATTCGCGATATTGGAGTTTATAGCGATTGGCTAAGTGATAACTATAATTGTTATAAAGCAAAAAATAATGAGGAATTTATTGAAAAACTAAATTATCTTTTAACGCATGATAATTCTCAGATTATCAAAAACGGTTTTGAAGTTATAAAAAATCGTTCATTAAATAATGTTGGTTATAGACTAAAAGAATTATATTTAAAAGTTTTGAAAAAATAAATTATGTTTTATCGATAACGGAGGCATTTATGAAGACATTTATTTATAACTCATTAAGAATTGAATTGCTTGAAAACGAGATTATTCATATCGAAAAGGCTGCAAAAGGCCATTTTTTTGATGGAAATACCTTCTTTATTCCTACTAAAAGTAATTTAAAATTATCCGATTTTGATTTTAGCGATAATGGCGATTATTTTACTTTATATATGAACGAGTATTATTTAGTTTTATATAAAAAAGATTCTTTAAGAACTCTAAAAATTTATGATAAATATGGTTCCCTTTTATATCGCTATCAAAGAAAATTTAATTGTGGTGAATTGCCACCAGCATCCAATACTCCTTGCCTTTTTCCTCTTTTTGATAACCCGCGTGTTAAATTATATCCTAGTGGTTATTCCCTTGAAGCTATTAAAAACCATGAAGAGTATCAAGTAGAAGAAAATGTTGATGACTGTTATATTTTAATTGCTAAATCTAATCCTTTAAAATTGCGTGAATTATATATTAAATTAACTGGACCTAGCGAATTAGTTCGCTTTAAAAATCTCGGTTTTTGGCATTCTCGCTACTTTAAATATAATCAAGAATCTGCGATGGCAATGATCAAAGAACACGCAAGATATAATATCCCTTTAGACAATATGGTTATCGATACCGATTGGCGAAAAGCTAATGATATTGGAATTGGCTATGAGATTGCTAGCGATTTATTTCCCTCGATGGAAGATTTTTTCAAATTCGCTAAAAATGAAGATGTCGAAATTATGTTTAACGATCATCCTGAACCCTATCGAGGCGCGAAAAATGCTTTTGATAAAAAAGAGATGTCTTTTCGTATTAATAATTTAACAAATCTCTTAAAAATGGGTTTATCAACTTGGTGGTATGATCGCAATTGGAGCACCTGCTTAAAATCAATTAGTAAACATATCGAACCTGAAACTATTGGAGATTATCTCTTTTATGAAATTACTAAAAATTATTATCAAAGTATTTCTATAGATAAAGATATCTATCTTCGACCAATCATCATGGCGAATGTCAATAATGTGTTTCATGGCGAATATATCAAAATAAACGATTCAGCTTCTCATCGTTATTCAATTCAATGGACGGGCGATATTGCTTCTGGTCTTGATGCAATTAGCAAAGAAGTCAAGAATTTAATTAAAGGTTGTTCGAATGAAATTACTTATATAAATGCAGATATTGGGGGACATGTTGGTAATCCTAATAAGGAGGAATATTTGCGATGGATTCAGTTTGCAACTTTCTCGCCAATTTTTCGCGTTCATGCAACTAATTCAGTCATCCGTTTTCGTGAACCTTGGAATTATGATGAAGAAACTATTGAAATTACAAGAAAATATCTCAATTTGCGATATCGTTTATTGCCATTAATCTACTCGAAGTGTTTTGATAATTACTCAAGTGGTGAACCTTTGTTTAAAAGCTTAGATTATTGTTATTTCGATAAGTTAGCTAAAAATAACTATCAATCTTATCTATTAGCTGATTCGATTTTAGTTAGTCCATTTAAGAGTAAAGAAGGTAATTTAGCAAAGAAAAATATTTTTATTAATAAAATTAAAGCTACTTATTATAATAACTTAGAATTTAAAGAACCTTCTTTTGGCGTTAAAACATATGATAATTTATGCATTAATTTAAATGGCAAAGCGCCACTTAAAGGGATGTCACCTTACAATTGGACTGCGCGTTATGAGTTCGATATTTTATTAAAGGAAGATTCTAATTTAATTATCGCTAGCGACGATGGTTGCAATGTCTATGTCGATAATAAATTAATTCATCAAGATAATACTGCTCACGCGATTGCCCCATATAACTTAGGAGTGTTTAAAAAGAAACAAATCTATCATTTTGTCGTGGAATTATATCAATATGGCGGTGGTGCTAATTTGTTATTATTAACGATACCAACCTATGATGATGTCAACAAAATTTATTTACCAACTGATAATTGGATTGACTTATTTAATGGCCAAAAATATTTAGGAAATTTGAAAGTAACCAAAGATTTCACTAATTTATTAACAATGCCTCTATTTATAAAAGAAGGAAGCATTATTCCTTTAGTTAAAGAAGCAAATCGTGCTTTACAATTAGATTATAGAAATTTAACTTTAGATTATTATCCCTCGTTGATGAATGAGGCCCACCAAGCAATTTATGAAGATGATAAGTTGACTACTGCCTATAAATTAGGGCAATACCGCAAGACTTATTTCGATGCCTATTATTTAGCCAAACAAAATTCATTCATGGTTCATATCTCAAAAGCTATCGGGAATTATCAAGACGATATTTATAAGCGAAAAATTATCTTAAAATTCAATTTGTTAAAAGATATTCCACTTGTTAATGAAGTGCGCATTAATGGAGAAAATGTCGCTTTTAAAATATATCATGCCGACGTTAGTAAGATGCCATTAGAATTTGGCTATTATTCGAATATTGCCGACACTTTGGTAGTTGAATTTGAAGAATTTTTAGACCAAGAATATTGGATTGAATTTTTTGTTGCCTAACTTGTTAAATATTTTTTTAAAACATCTTTTAAAAATATAATTGTGTTATCGTATTTAAAGAAGTCATTCGAGACTAAATAGGGATGTTGGTTCAGCATTGATAAAGCATGATATAATGCTTTTTCTACATAACCTTTTTGTTTTGTGTTCTTAATTAAATCAACTAAACGAAAGAAATAATCGCGATTAAATCTTTCCTTGATTAAATAATATGAACAATAATTAACTAAAAAGATTCCCCAATCCTCATTCTTTGTTTTAATAGTTTTTTTAGCGAGCTCATCCCATTCTTTAATGTTATTAATATAAATCACATTATCTTTGAGCAAATCATCATAATCTTTATTCATTCCTCGATAAATGAAAGGTAGTGGGGCCCCATACGCTTCAATATTTTTTCTTAGATAGAGATTTTTGATTGCGCTAAACCAAACTGTATTGAATTTAGAAAGTATGCCATAACATTTTATTATCTCTTCGATTTCATCAGGTAGGATTTTCCCCTCTAAATATTTTTTAATTATACAACTATAGACGATTAAGACCGCGTTTAAAAACTTCCGTTTTTCACTATCGATTAAAGACTTTGAATACACTTGATAAAAATCGTAAATAATATTGTAGCCATCACGATTTTCATCGCTATCATCTCGTTCATTTTCTTTAATATATTTACCGATGATCGCAAACGCTTTATCGACATCATCGTTTTCAAGTTTGTCGCCAGAATAAGAATAATATAAGCATCCATCTATGAGAGTAACATAAATATCCTCCTCGCTTTCATAAATCGTTTTCGATGATATAAATCCAAACGAATTGTCAAAGTCTAGCATCTTATATTTATTTGGACTTGGTTTTTGATAAATTATTTGAACATCTGTCATTGCGGTTATTGGGAGATAAACTTTTTCAATTTGACAAGTGATTTCGTCTCGTAATAAGCCCCCGACGACTAATAAATTATCTTTAATTGTGAAATTTTTAGGCAATATTATTTCGCGGCCGATTTTAATTTCGAGTTCATGATTTCGCGCGTCGATTATTTTTTCGATGCAATTATCTGGCGTTTTAAGTTCAATGCTTGTGTCGAGATCAAAATATTTCTCTTGATATTTTTTACTTAAGGTACCTTTTATTTTATTAATCAATTCTTTTTTATTGATGATTGCCTCTTTACTTTTGTCGTTAGCAATCAAAGATAAAATATAGAGGATTTCTTTTTCTTCGAATAAACGCGAGTTATCTTCTAAAAACACACCATAACCATCGCCTGAACCTATCTCAAAACCAATTTTCTTTAACGTTTCAATATTTTCATAGATAGTTTTTCGGTCAATATTAGGGGAACCCCAATCTTCATTTTGACTAATCTTCCGCATAATTTCCGTTTGAGTAATTGGGTGAGCTGGATCGCTATATTCTTTAAGAATTTGATATACATAATATAAATATGGTTTTTTATTTAATTTCTTAGTCATGTTTTTATCCCTTCTATATCCACCTTTATATTATTTCTAAGTAGCTTATCGAGATATATTATATAAAATTTTGCCCGTTTTTTTGGACACATTTATCTTAATACTCTATATTTATCTAATTTATTGATTGTATTTTATATATATATTTGTAATCTTTTTTGCTAAAATTAAATAGATGAAAAAAAGAAATATTATTAAAAATACTTTACGAGAGGTTAATAGTAAATTTGATGATGTTAAATATAATAAAAATCTCGATTGTTTTTATGAAGATGATTATCTTAAGAAAAGTTTTATTAATTTAGAATTCGTTAATCGAGAAAATTTATACGCCTCCTTTTCAAATCAAAACGCCTTGAATAATGAATTATTTGAATTAGTTGAAAATCTATATCGCTTCGTGAGTCCATCTTATCAACTCGAGTTTAATTTTCTTTATGCAAATGAATTTTCTAGTAAAGAACGCGAAAAAATTGAAGATTTATTTCGTCTTCATTTCGCTTTATTAATCATTGATAAAAACAAAAAAATTCGTCGCAATTACCTTGTAGCGATTATTTTATTAATTGTCGGAGCGTTAATTTACATTGGCTATGGCTTATTAGAGTATTTTAATATGAATTTCCTTTTCCAGGGAATTTTTGAAATCTTCGCTTGGGTTTTTATTTGGGAGAGTTGCGATTTTTTCTTTTTAACTAATATGGAAACAAAAATTGAACGCTTAAATCTCATCAAGATTTATAAAGCAAAAATTAATAGGAGTGAAAAAAATGATTAAAAAAGAGACGATTGAACGCATTAGAAAGTTTATAGTTGATCGCGACTGGGATAAATTTCATTCACCGAGTAATTTAGCTAAGTCTATTTCGATTGAAGCTAATGAACTTTTAGAGTGTTTTCAGTGGGACGAAGATACTTATTCGATTGATAATGTCAAAGAAGAACTTGCTGATGTAATGACATATTGTCTTGATTTAGCAATGAAACTTCATTTAAATGTCGACGAAATCATCAATGAAAAAATGAACAAAAACGAAAATAAATATCCAATAAATAAGGCTAAAGGCGTCGCAACTAAATACGACAAGTTATAATTTTAATGAATTAATATCATTAATCTTTTCTTTAGGACGCGCATCATTTAATAATTCTTTCGCGATTTTTAACTCCTTGATAAATCCTTCATAAGGCGTGTCTAAATATATATAATCATTTTTTATCAATTTCAATTGTTTTTGTATTTCTTTTTTTATAAATTTTACATTATATTTAGTTTTATCTAACTCATAGAGATAAAAGTGAATTAAAACTTTTTTAGCTAGGTAAGGAAAGCATTTAAAAATTAAAGGCGACCTTTTAAAATAATATCTTTCTATAAAGGCAATAACGGCAATCATATTGATGTTGCTTTGAATTAAATTAGGGACATTAAGCGGGCTCGTTTCACTATTTTCTGAAAGAGTATAGAAATAATTTCTTCGTTTGTCTAAAATAATTTTATTTGCTTTTGCAAACGCTAAATAATTAAAGATAACATCTTCGCATATTTTTCTTGATTCATAAAATTTTAATCCTTCAATTATTTCTTTTCGATATATTTTTGATGGAGAGAAACCTCTAAGTGAAAAGTCGTTGAGTAAAATTTTAATCGCTTGTAAAGAAGTTAAGGTTTTATTTTGCATGCATAAAGATGTTATAAAACGATATTTTCGTTTTTTAATTGGATGATAATAATAATAATTTTGGCATAAAATATCAGCGTTTTGCGATGTAATTCCTGCAAAAAGGCTAGATAAATAATCTTTTGATACAAAATCGTCGCTATCTAAAAAGACGATGTATTTACCGCGGGAAACCTCGATACCTTTATTGCGCGCTCCGCCAGGAGAGGCAATATTATTGTCAATAATTAAGTTGATTATTTCTTTATATTCTTTTGCCCATTTAATAATTTTTTGATGAGTGTCAACGTTCGCGTTATTTTCGATAATGATAATTTCATAACTCCCATTAAAAGATTGATTTAAAATCGAACTTAGACATATATCGATTCGTTTTTGCTCTCCGCTAACTGGAATGATTAATGATATATCGTAATTCATTTATCTAATTTCTTTTACTAGTAATTTTAATGTTCTTGACCAAGTATCCTTGACGTCTTTTAAATAGGTAAAGCCTTCATCGCTCAAATCATCTTTTTCGCGATAGGCGTATAGTTTCTTAATATTATCATTTTTTAAATATTTAATCGCTTCTTTAATTAAACTCTTTTTAATTTTGCTTTCTATTGCATAAATTAGATTGATTGTCGGAGCAAAAGAATTTTCAACTGTAAAATCGAGATTGCTAATTAAAATAAAACCATTTATCTCTTCGTTATTATCATAAGAAATTAATAAGTACTGCTTACCTAAGATGTCATTTAAGTCTTGATCGACTAAACTAACATAATATCTTGGAGCAATATAATGCCTCGATAAAAGGTACTTTTTAATTTTTTCATTTCCTTTAATCGATTGAACTAATTTAATCATATTTTGATTTTACTATTTTTATCTATAAAAAAATATTGCTTTTGGTTTAAAATAATATTAGAGGTAAAAAAAGATGGATACAAAGTATTTAAAAGATGGTTACTTATTAGACCAAAATGGTAATTTAAGCGAAGCTGGTTTTGCAAAATCATTAGTGAAAATATATCGTCGTGACGATGTCAAAACTAATCATCTTAAAATTAAAGAATGGGATTATTACTTCATTGGTAATGAAAATTTTGGTATTGCCTTGACAATTGCTGATAATTCTTATATGTCGCTTGTTGGGGCGACATTCTTTAATTTCCAAAAGAATTTTGAGCATAGCAAAAACGTCATGCGCTTTATGAGTCGCGGGAAACTTCATCTACCAACCGATTCTCGCGGCGGTGATATAATTTACGAAAATAAAAAAGCGTCTTTTAAATTTTTACATGAAGATAGTGGCAAAAGACATTTGCAAGTTCGCTTTCCATCTTTTTTTGAAAAAAAGGACCTTAGAGCCGATATTTATTTAGAGGAAACTTTAGAAGATACAATGGTAATAGCCACACCCTTTTTAAAACCCAAGCACTTTTATTACAACCAAAAGATCAATTTATTAAAAGCGAGCGGTTATATGAAATTAGGCGATGAACATTTTGATTTTCTCGATGATTCATTTGGTGTTTTAGATTGGGGTAGAGGAGTTTGGACATATAAAAATACATGGTATTGGTCTTCGATGAGCGATTGTTACAATAACCATCTAGTTGGTTTTAATTTAGGGTATGGTTTTGGCGACACCTCTAAAGCGACAGAAAATGTTTTTTATTATGATAATGTCCAATATAAATTAAACGATGTCAAATTCGATATCCCTTTAAATTCTCGCGGCGGATTCGATTATATGAAACCATGGAAAATTCGTTCATCTAGTGGTGATATTGATTTAACTTTTGAGCCAATGCTTGACAGGCGAACTCGGCTCAGTGCTTTAATCATTAAGCAACATGGCGATCAAGTATTTGGAAAGTTTAAAGGTCGAATAAATGTCGACGATAAATCCTTTTATATCGAAGATGTCTTTGGGTTTGCTGAAAGAGTGACAAATTATTGGTAATACTTTTTAGTGTAAAGTTAGTTTTTAAAAAACGTATCAGGATTTGTTATAATAAGTAAGAAATGAGGTATTTTTATGCGATTAGGTAATTTAATGGCAACTTACTCGGGCGATATTCCACCTCGCTCAACTTCGATAACTTATTGTGGTGTTTCAATTTTCCGTGATGCTTGTTATCAGTTTGTTTCGGCATTTTTGATTATTTATATCACCTTTGCTGGCGTTTTAACAACTGGTGATACGGCTGCTTATGTTGCTCAGATGTCTGTGATTAATATCATTATCATCATTTGCCGCATTTGGGATGGCATCAACGATCCGATTATGGGCTATATCATTGAAAAAGTTCATTTTAAGTGGGGCAAATATAAACCTTGGATTTTCATCGGTGGCGTTTTAAATACCATTGTTGTATTAGTTTTATTCTTAGCTCGTCCAAGTGGTTGGGGGTTTGTTGTTCTTTTTGGTGTATTTTATTTCTTGTGGGATATTGTTTGGACAATTAATGATATTGCTTATTGGTCAATGCTTCCTTCTTTAACTAAAGATGAAAGAAGAAGAAACAACATTACAACCGCGATGCAAATATGCATTTCTATTGGCGTTTTCGGCATTTATGGTGTGACTAATTTATTACCGGGTCTCTTATTAGATGTTTCCACTGCAAATATCTACACTTGGATTGCGGTGGTGGTTGCTTCCCTTTATTTAATTTCACAAATTGTTTTAGTTTTCGTATGTAAAGAGCATTCTCGTTCTACTACAATCGAAAGCAAAGAAGAGAATGCTGCTAAACTGCGCGATATCTTTAAGATTTTTGTAAAAAATAGTCAAGTTCGTATCAATATCATTTCTATTCTACTCAATTATTTGGCCGCTGGTGTTTTAGTCGCCTTTGCAACTTATTACTGTTATTTAACTTATGGTTATCGCGAAAGCGGCACAATCGCTTTTATGTTTACAGTCATGTATGCAGTAGGCACGATCATTGCTCAAGTTGCTTATCCTTTCTTAGCTCGTTTAAAATGGTTTACGCGTAAGAAGTTTCTAATTATTTCCTTGTGTTTATTAGGTGTTGGTTATTTATTATTGTTCCTTATGGGATTCCCGCTTTTTGGCGAAAAACCTCTCGCGTATGATAATCTTGTTTTCTTGCTTTATATTCCGGCGGTGATTATCTTCTTGGGCCAAGGTATCATTGCGATTGTGCTAATTATTCAGATGCAATCGACGATTGAATATAACCAGTATAAATATGGCCAAAGAAAAGAAGCGATTGTTTCATCGCTTCGAGCTTTGGTGGCTAAGTGGGGTAGTGCGATTCAACAAGGGATAGTTACCGCTACTTTAGCTGGTACTGGTTTATATGCCGTTACCAGCGCAATTTCTAATTTAGAAAACGAATCTAATGCTGGTATTATTAGTAGCGATGAAATGTATGCAGAAATTAGTGAACTCACTAATAATATAACAAGTAATCAATTGCTCGGATTGGCTATTGGGATGATTTTCATTCCTTTAATTATCTTTATTGTTTGCATTGTTTTAGCAGCGTTTGTCTTTAAAATCGATGAAAAGAAACATCAAGAAATTTGTCAGTTGATTGATGAAGGCAAAACTTTAAACGAAAAATTCTAATTGCTTTTATTTACGGCATGATTTATAAAATAAAAAATTATAACGATAAATTTTCGCGAAAGGAAACTTTCGTGGCAATTAAGTTTCTTAAAGACGAGTTTGAAAACATTTTAGCTAAACATCTCAATTTAAAACGTGTGTCATCACCGTTATTCGTTCTTCGTCATAGCGGCTTAAACGATGATTTAAATGGTGTTGAACAGCCGATTCGCTTTCATGTTAATTTTTCTAGTGATGATATTGAAATAGTTCAATCTTTAGCAAAATGGAAACGCGACGCTTTAAAAAGATATCATTTTGACCTTTACGAAGGCTTATATTGTGATATGAATGCGATTAGAAAAGATGAAATAACTGATAATATCCACTCTTTATATGTCGACCAGTGGGACTGGGAAAAAATTATCGCTTTAGAAGATCGTAATCTTGCTTATCTATTTAATGTCGTTCAAGAAATTTTCTTGGTTTTAAAAGAAATTGAAAAATTAATTAACGCGAGATATCCCTTTTTAAAAGAAAAATTACCTAAAAAAATCTCTTTTATTTCTAGTGAAGAACTTTTAAAGATGTATCCTAATAAAACCGCAAAAGAAAGAGAATATCTCTATTTAAAAGAACACCGGGCTGCTTTTATTTATCAAATTGGCAAGCGTTTGAGTGATGGCTCTAGACACGATAATCGCGCGGCTGATTATGATGATTGGTCCCTCAATGGCGATATTCTCGTTTTTGATGATATTTTGGATAGTCAATTAGAATTATCGAGCATGGGTATTCGCGTCGACAAAGAAGCTTTAGTTAAACAACTATGTGAGAAAAACGAACAATATAAATTAAAAATGCAATTTTCAAAGGATATTCTTCATGATAATTTGCCATACACTATCGGTGGAGGAATTGGTCAATCTCGCTTATGCCTCTTTTTCCTAGAAAAAGCTCATATTGGTGAAGTTCAAGCCTCTTTATGGGACGAGGAAGATCTTCGTTCCTTAAAAGAACTAGGAATTAATTTGCTATAAATTATTGAATGGTTATTTTTAATTGATAATTGAATTTATCATTAAATATTTTTATTGTTCCCTCGCCTTTTTGTTTATTTTTATTTCGCACTAAAATTAGAGTTTCGCCACCAAGCAATCCTACTGAGGAAGGACTTAATAATAGGAGGTTATCACTAACGCTAATATTGATGACTTCGCTAGAATATTTTAAAACATTATTATAATTATCTAGATGCGAAACTTTGATTGGCATAATATCATATGTTTCACCCTCGTTTAAAGTTGGTTTTAATGGTTTAATATTCAACGTAGAATATTTATGAGGACCAAAGGCTTTCTCGATTACTAATTTATCATTTTTATAGCCTTCATAACGATAAATAAAAGATTTTCCGCCCCAACTAGCGACATATTTATTGTATAAATCGACTAAATCAGAGTACTTTAAATGATATTTAATCATTAATATTGCTAATGACAAATAATGCTTTGCCCTTAAATGATTAAAGCCATGAATTGCGACATAAGATAATAATTTTGCAATTTTTCGGCGATCTTTAAGATGATATTTTTCTTCTAAGAAAGTTTCTCCGATTAGATCGTCGATAATAATTGGAGGATGCTTTAAATTTTTAAATTGCTTTTTAGTAGGATAAAATGTTTTAACAAATTGACCATTTTTATATAACTTTACATAATCGACATTTGTGAAAATATAAATCTCTTCAAGCCGTGCTTCATTATAATCGCCAGGATGCATCTGATTTAAAACTTCCATGACTTCATATTTATCGCTTTGAGAGGAGTAGGCATAACTAGCCCACTTTTTATTGCGATTAATGTCTAAAACACCATGGTGACAAACGCTATCACCTGAACCAAAATCTTGATGGGTATAATAATCGGCGTAGCACCATCCAATCGCGCCTAGGAGGTTATCAAATTTATAATTATCATTAATTACTAACAAATGCCTTAAAGCGTGTTCGAGGTTTCTACTAGAGGCATCATAAATTTTAGTAGGAAACATATGTCCTAAATATTCGGTTACTAAATATGGTTTGCCTTTACTTTTAATGTGTTTAGGGTTTTCTAATCCTGCCTTTAAATTTTTACAAAAAAAGTCGTTATATGCATAAATATCTTCTAAAAGTTCACTATTTTTAAAGTTTCTAACACCTAATGTCGGACGATAATTATCTAAATTATGGACGATTTTGTTACCATTAAGATATAGTTCATGGTCATCCATCGATTCATCAATGCGCACGCCATAAGCAATCAGTGATGGATGATTATATTCTTCTAAGACCATCTTTTTTAAAAAATCATAATATGTCTCTCGCCACTTTTTAGTTTTACCAATATGTTGCCATCCTGGTACTTCGTTGATATAAAGTAAACCAACCTCATCTAATTTATTTAGAAAATGTCTGCTTTGAGGATAGTGAGAACAGCGAACGACATTTAAACCTAAATCGTCCTTAAGGATTTTCGCGTCAATTTCTTCGAGCGACTTAGTTAAGGCGTTATTGATGTAGGGATACATTTCATGGCGATTTAAACCGATTAATTTAATTTTGTTACCATTTAAATAAAACCCATCTTTTTTAAAGAGAATTTCGCGATAGCCATATTTATATTCTTTTTCGTCAATTACTTGATTATCACTTATTAGTTTTATATTAAGAGTATATAAATAGGGACAATCTAATTCCCATAATTTTGGTGAAGTGATTCGAAATTCATCATCTTCACTTTCTTTAATTATTTTTCCTGATTGATCTTTGATTTGATAAATAATTTTATAAGGTAGTTTTTTATCATTAAAAATAACGGAACGTACTTTCGTTAAGCCATTAATCGCGGCATCAATAAAAACATTTTCTAAATAAACTTCTTTTTTAATTTCTAGAAAAACTTCCCGATAGATACCGCAAAAAGATAAATAATCGACGACATTTCCAAAAGGTGGGATATCTTTATCTTCATGTCCATCTAAGATGATGATTATGGTGTTTTCTCCTTCTTTTAAATGATTTTTTATATTGATTCTTACTGGTAAATATCCTGAAATATAATGACCTAAAAGGTCATTATTAATATAGATATCCGCTTGAAGCATAAAACCTAATAGATTTAAAATATAATTATAATTTGGGGAAAAATTTTCTAAATTGAATTTTTTAATATATAGATATTTATTTTGATAATTTAGCTCATTATTATAAGTTAAATTAGAAGAATTAACGGTGTGAGGAATATCGATAACTTGATAATTATTATCTTCTTTTAACTCAGCAATCTTTTCATCTGAATATTTTTTAAATTTCCAATTATAGTTTAGATTTATATTCATTTCTAAAAAATATAACATAATTATTATATAATACTTTTGAGGTAAAAAATATGGTTGAATTTCTTGATAATCTTGTTCATCTTAAGACAAAAAATCTTTCTTATCTTTTTTATATAAATTCTCATCAAAATCTCGAATTTCTTTATTTTGGCAAAAAAATTTCATTAGTTAATAATGATCGGTCCATCTTTGAAAAACGAGCCTTTTTAAAAGGTACTTCAATTACTAATGATGAGCATGGTGATTGTGCATATTCATTAGATTTAGTTGCTCATGAATATTCCTATCCTTTACGCGGTGATTTTAAAGAAGTGGCAATTATCTTAAAAGGACAAGAAGGCTATTATTTTGAACCTAAATTTAAAGATATCGCAATTAAAAGGAATGATGATATCGTTTTTCCTGAGCAATTTCCTTTCCCCCATGATGTTGATGAGGAAGTAATCGTCACTTTAATTGATGAAAAAATTAATGTCGTTCTCAAATTGCATTATCTTGTCATTATCGATTCTGATATTATCGGCAAATATGTTGAAGTTGTTAATGGGGGCGAAAGGGAAGTTGAAGTTCAAAAAATAATGTCGATGCAACTCGATTTAGATAATGATGAATACGAAGCTATATCTTTTTATGGCGGCTGGGCAAGCGAAATGCATCAAACACGCGAGAAGTTAATGCCTGGAACATTTATTATTGATTCAAAAACAGGTTTTTCGGGTAATCGTCATAATTCTTTCTTTGCTGTGTGCCAAAAGAATACCTCTTTTACGCAGGGAGCAGCGTATGCGTTTAATTTAATTTATAGCGGCAATCATTATGCAAGTTTAGAACTTTCTTCTTATCATCGCTTAAGAATATTACAAGGCATTAATCCTTATTTATTTAATTTTCATTTAAAGAATAATCAGTCTTTCTTTACCCCAATGGCGATTATGACATTTTCTATTAATGGCTTAAATGGCATCGCAAATAACATGCATCATTTCGTTAATAACCATTTAATTTTAAAACAGTGGAATAATTTCCCGCGGCCAATTTTAATTAATAATTGGGAAGGAACAAATTTTGATTTTAATGAAAGAAAAATTTTAGATTTAGCTAAAGAAGCTGCAAAATTTGGCATTGAGTTATTTGTTTTGGATGATGGTTGGTTTTCCTATCGTAATAACGATTTAGCGGGTTTAGGAGATTATTGGGTAAATAAAAAGAAACTACCGCACGGTATCGATGGACTAGCGAAAAAGATCAATAAGTTAGGAATGCAATTCGGCTTATGGTTTGAGCCTGAATCAATCAATGAGAATAGCGATTTATATCGCGCGCATCCTGAATATGTTTTAAGAAACAAAAATTATGAACCTTTATATTCGCGTCACCAATTTTTGCTCAATCTAGCGTTAAAAGAAGTGCAAGATTATATTATTGAAAATGTTTCATCAATTTTAGCAAGCGCGAATATTTCTTATGTCAAATGGGACATGAATCGACCGATGTCCGATTTAACTAGTGACGATTTGTTTAATGGTGAAATATATCATCGCTATATTTTAGGTCTTTATCGCGTGATGGACACTTTGACAAAAAAATTTCCCAATGTGTTATTCGAAGGATGTGCGAGTGGTGGCAATCGCTTTGATTTGGGCATTTTGAGATATTTTCCACAAATTTGGTCGAGCGATAATACTGATGCGATCGACCGCAATGAAATTCAATCATCACTATATTTAGGTTATCCTCTCTCGAGCGTTTCTAATCATGTTTCTGCTTCAATTTCGCAACAAGAGCTGCGTCCCTCCTCTTTAGCAACGCGTTTTAATACGGCGGTTTTTGGAGCTTTTGGTTATGAACTGCTTTTAAGTGAGCTGAAACCTTACGAAAAAGAAGAAGTTAAAAAGCAAGTTGCTTTTATGAAGGAACACCGCTTAACTTTGCAATATGGCGATTTTTATCAATTTAAATCTTTGAAAAGAGATAACTATGGTATTTGGATGGCAATTAGTCAGGATAAAAGTGAAGCAATTATTGCTCATTTTAATGGCGTTAGTGACCTTTTACCACACGAGGATTATCTTTATGGCGAAGGTTTTATTAGTGATGCTAAATATCACGTTCAAGCTTTAAAACAAAAAATAGACATTACAAAATTCGGTAATTTAATTAATATGGTCACACCTATTCATCTTGATCCAAACGGTTTAATTGTCAACGTCCTTTCTAAATATAAAACGATGGAAACTGAAGACGAGGAATATGTAGTCTATGGTTCATCATTAAATAACAAAGTAATTAAATTAAAACCTCAGTGGGCAGGAAACGGATTTAATAATTCGATGCGCCTAATGGGTGATTTTGGCAGTCGTTTATACCTAATTAAGAAAATTGAAGACTAATTTTAGGATAAATTTGCTTATTTTATATTTTTTTCTTGCTTTTTTATTTAGACTTGCATAATATTTTAATTACGTCGCGGGGTAGAGCAGTCCGGTAGCTCGTCGGGCTCATAACCCGGAGGTCATTGGTTCAAATCCATTCCCCGCAACCATTCGTACAGTATGCCGGAATTGAACAAAGATTCCGGCTTTTATTATATAAAAAAGTTTTAATACAAAATTAGATGAGTTGTCTTCAATTTGTGGACAACTGAATATCGATGTGTTATCATATAAATATGATAAAACACTCAATTAGATATTTTAATAAAAAAGAAGTAAGAGCGGTTTGGGATAATGAACAATCAATGTGGTGGTATTCCGCGGTTGACTTTATAAATATTCTCATTGAACCGAATTCACCAAGAAGATATTGGAATAATGTTAAGGTGAGAAATCCGGAGTTGTCTCCTTTTTGTGGACAACTGAAATTATACGCAGATGATGGGAAAAAATATGTTTCTGATGTCATTAATGAGAGTGGTGTTAGATTACTTTTAACTATCATTCCATCTAAATACAAAAAGCAAGTATTAGATTGGATAACGGGAATGCTCGATCCAATAGATGAACAAAGCAAAAGAAAAGCATATCAGCTTTATAAGACTGATTTGATTAATGAAGATGAAGTTGGAAAAACTATTTCTCTTCAAAAGATTCATGCATATTTATTTGAAGGATTATATGAGTTTGCAGGAAAAATAAGAACAAAAACAATCTCTAAAGGCGGATTTATATTTGCTAATGGTGATTTCTTACCTCAAACACTTTCTCAAATAGATAAGATGCCTCAATCCACATTTGATGAAATAGCGGAAAAATATATAGAGATGAATATTGCTCATCCATTCATGGAAGGAAATGGACGCGCAACCAAGATTTGGCTCGATTTAATCTTCATTAAAGAACTTAAAAAATGCATTGATTGGTCTAAGATAGACAAAAAAGATTATTTCGACGCAATGAAGGATAGCCCTAATTCTGATGTGAAAATTAAAGAATTATTAAAAAACGCTTTGACTAATGAAATTGATAGTAGGGAATTATTCCTTAAGGGAGTTGATACTTCTTACTATTATGAAGAAGTTGAATAGTGGAGCATCACTTTAGGTGAATACACCCCAAATTTTTAGGGCAAAATGTATCACTCATGTGATCTGCTCTCAGATGTAAACTACAGTTCTGATACACTCAGGACTGTTTTTTGAACTTTTCTTTGAATTTGATTTAGTGCAACAACGTGTTGCTTAGTACTCTCTGAAACAAATGGTATTATTTTAGTGAACTGAGGTAATTATTTATGGAAACAAAATTAGTGCTACGGGAACTTAGAATTAAAAATGGTTATTCACAAAAGGAATTAGCGGAGAAAGTTTTTGTTACAAGACAAGCTGTGTCACGCTGGGAAGCGGGTGAAACAATGCCAAATACAGAAACATTAAAACTACTTTCAAAACTATATAATGTGTCGATTAATACACTTTTGGGTTCGCCTAATAAACTTATTTGCCAATGCTGTGGGATGCCACTTGAAGATGAAATCATCGGAAGAAATAACGATGGTTCAATGAATGAAGAGTATTGCAAGTGGTGTTATGCAGATGGCACTTATACATATAACGATATGGATGATTTAATTAATGTTTGCATTCCTCATATGATAAAAGAAGGATTTAATGAAGAACAAGCACGTACCTATATGAGAAACATGCTTCCAAATCTTGACTATTGGAAAAGGCATAAAGAACTGAGTGATAATGGGAAATTCGAAGAATTTAAAAAACAATTAATCGAAGAAATTAATAATTTAAACATCGAAGGCATGCCAAAATCAGAAAGTCTAAGCGCACTTGTTGGAGCATATGTCAATCTCGAATATCGATTACCTTCAGGTATGAAAGCCAAATTTTTAGATGATAATGTGACTTATTTAGGCAATCAACTTGAAGTAGATAATAATAGATGCTTTGGAATAGTAGCAAATGCTGAAATAATATTGATTTGCACATATGGTGTTGAAGGTGCGAATCCGGAATTAGTATTGTTTAAAAGAAGACATTAAGTGTGGGTGGTCCACAATTAGACAAAGTGGCTCATTGTATCATTTCAGACCATTACAACCAAATGTACAGTATGTCGGAATTGAACCAAGATTTCGGCTTTTATTATAAATAAAAAAGATTTGTTATATTTCCCAAAAATAAAAATTGAACGAAAATGGGAAATGAGCTGGGGTGATTGTCCCGCCTTTAGCGATTTTGTCCCGCTGTTTCCGGGCTTGTCCCTTTGTATCATTTCTCGCTTGAACAACCAAGCGTAAGATAATAGGAACATAGCGGTTCCTATTTTTTATTTAATCATTATCAATTCCTTTTAAGACATTATTCTTTTGCCATTTGCCTTTTTGCCAACGAATATAAAAAGCTATTCCGCGAACGCATTCATCTAAGCAAGCGCCGATAAAAGCGCCGTAAATCCCTAGATTAAAGACGATGCTAAATAATGCAGATACTCCGACTGTAAATACCCACGAAGTTAAAATTGAACTAATGACTGGAAAGATGATATCGCCAGCGGTTTCTAACCCCTTAACATAAATTAAATTTGTCGCTCGACCTTGTTCTAAGATAATATTAATCAATAAGCAAAAGACAGCTGTTAATCCGCAATAATTAATACTTAGATTATCAACATTAATTAATGGATCGTTGATTGAAGGAAACATTAAAGCATTAAACACAGGATAAGCAATCGCTAAAACGATAATAGACATTATGAAAGAAATAATTCTAGCCATTTTACCCGTCTCAATAACTAATTTTTTGGCTCGTATTTTGTCGTTTTCTCCTAATAGTGTTCCCTCAATAACTTGCATAGCTATCCCGCTTCCACTTGCAAAAAGATAAATAATTGAGGTAAAGGTCATAATATATGTTCTTAAATTTTGATCTAGAACTGGACAAGAATAATTGACGATGATTGTTAAAACAAATTGCGATAAATTATATGATAAAGTTTCACCAGCGGTAGGGAGACCAATTTTTAATTGCTTTTTCAAATAATTTATCGGAAAGGGTTTTAATTCACGAAAGGATATTTTCTCTTTAATTGATAATCTAAAAAACAAGTATGAACATATAAAAGAAATAAAGCGCGAGATTAAAGTCGCACTTCCTACCCCAATAATTTTTGAATTGATATCTATTTCTTGGAAACCAAAAATGACTATCGCACATATAATGATATTAGTGACATTTGTCAGCAGTGAAATTATCGTTGGTTCTTTCATTTTTTTATTCGCTCTTAAAAAATTGGCATAAGCCTGATTTAGCGAATAAAAAATTAAGGAAGGCGCGCTAAAATATAAATAGATTTTCGCAAGTGGAATGACGATTTCATCGACTTGCATCATCTTGAAAATAAATCCAGATAAAGCAAATAATATCAAACAAACGACGATGCCTATTAGCAAATTTAAAAATAAGGTAAGGGGATATATTTTTTTGACGCCTCGATCATTTTTTGCCCCTTTTAATTGACTAATTAAGATTAAAGATGAAGCCGCTAAAACATTGAAACTAACGACAAAAATATTTGTAATTTGATTGACTTGACCAATCGCATTTGTCGCACTAGGAATACCCGCAAACATAAATTGATTGATATAGCCAATGCCAACACCTAGTATCAATTCAATAAAGATTGGTATTGCTAATTTAATCGTATTTCGATTTTCATAAAACAACTTGATCATCGGCATTTGTTTAATATGCATAGACACACATTTTAATGATATTTTATCTCTTAGCAAGATATAAAATTATAATTTATCATCCAACATTCATTCTTTGGTAAATATGATTATACCTCAAGAATAGAAATTTCTTTAAATCAACTAAAATAGTTTGATTTTTCATAGTAAAATCCTTTTATTAAATTTAATATTAAGTTAGATATGAAAAAAGAAGATGAGTTAACTAATCAAGTAATCGCTTATATAGAAAGCGATCACTTAACTTTATTAGCAAAACCGCGATTTCATTTTTCCGCGCCAAAAGGATGGATCAATGATCCGAATGGTCTAGTTTATATCGACGATCGATATTATCTTTCTTATCAATATAATCCTTTAGAAAATTATTGGAATAATATCGCCATTGGTCGATCGACTAGTCATGATTTATTATCATTTGACTTTCTTGATGTTGCCTTATATCCAAATAAAAGTATCAATGGTATTTTTTCTGGATCATCAATTTTAATCGATGAGAAGATCTATCAATATTATACTAGGCATCATATTTATAATGGCGTAGTAGTAGAAGAAATTGCTTTAACTATTTCTGATTCGTTATATCGTCTTATTAATTATGGGGAAGTAATTATTAAAGCCGAAGATGTTCCCTTTTTAGTTGATAATAGCAATTTTCGTGATCCGTTTATTTATCAAGAAAATGAACATTATTTCTTATTTGTCGCATCGAGAAATTTAGAAAATAATCGAGGAATAATTTTAGTCTTTATTAGTAAGGACGCTATTAAGTTTCGATACCATACATTTTTCGATAATCTAACAGAGGATTGTTGGATGTATGAATGTCCTTCTTTTGCTAAAATAGCTAATAAATACGTTTTGAGTTATTCTTATATTGATAAAGGAAAAAATCATTCATCTAATCGCACGGAATATGTTTTATTAAAGATTGATTTATCCTTCCCAAAAGAGTATCAAATTATAGCGAAAAACAAGTTTGATTTTGGGTTAGATTTTTACGCTCCGCAAATTTATTTAGATAAAAATAAACAACCTTTTATTTTTGGTTGGGTTAATGATTGGGTTAAAAAGCGTTCGCAAAAGTATCATTTAAATTTTGAAGGCGTTTTCACTTTCCCGCGTTACTTGTCATTAAAAGGAAGCGCCTTAATCCAAACGCCACCGATTTTATTAGAAAGCGAAGTTAAAGATATCGTTTTAGCAAAAAGTGTGCAAATTCCAACAATTTCACATCTAATCCTCAATATTTTTCCTGAAATTCGTTTAAAATTTATCGCTAAAGATGAAGTGAATATCTTTCAAATTACAAAAAAATATCTCGCCTTTAATGAAGCGAAATACTTTGCCAAACTTTCAAATTCAATAAGAGTAGATATTTATTTAGATCGAAGCATTATTGAGATATATATTAATAAAGGGGAAATAGTTTTTTCTAGTCGCTATTTCCCCTTTGATGATATTATTGATTTAGAATTTGATGATATCGATAATCTTAAATCATTTAAACTTCTTCTTTTAAAGTAATATCTTCACTATCTCCTGGGTAAAGATAGACATAGTAATATTCATCATAGGCGATAAAAAAGATATAAGTTTTAGTTTCGTTATGCTGGAAAAATTTAACGTAATACATCTCGGCTTCCCAAGTGAAGATTGTTTGATATTTATCGATATCTAATTCGGTCCAATCTTCTCCTAGCAATGATATAAATTCATTGACATAACGATAGGTATCTTCTGGTTGCTTAATTGTCTTGTTGCTACCTAATCTAGCATGGTGATTACTTGTCCCATAACTATCGTAACTATAACCAACTTCTGGAAAGTAAAATGGTAAGATATCATCTAATGTTTTACCCATTTGATCTAGTTTTAAAACTTCGTTATAACGCTTGAAATAATAACCAGGACCTTGTTCGGCAGTATCACGCGTCGCTAATAATTCCTCGTAATTTGTCGGAACATACATTTCCTCGATACGAGCATTTTTTAAAACATCATCTAAGGTTGTACTACCAATATTAGATATTGTTACTTTACGGTTTCCTTGATTTGTGATCATATTGACGACGCGATAAGTATATTGATATTGGATTTCGTAGTTATCTAATAGCGATAAACGATAGGTGTTAGGGGCAAAACCCGAAATGTAATTGACATAATTATAATCTAGTAATAAATGTTCAAATTGATTTGGGGCATCATCAATTAATGAATAAGTTTGTTGATGATAAGTAAATAAATCTTCTGAATACTTTAAATCGCTTAAAAAGTAATCTAAAGTTACCGATGTTACGGGTAATGTTTCTTGATTGATAATTGGTCTTCTTAAACTATCGTAGCTGATATTATAAGTATAAACCCCAGTTTTAGCTTCATCGCGCATATAACCATAAGGCGTGCTTCTAGCTGTTCCATCAGTTTCAAAATCGCGCGCATAGATGCCTTCTTCTGTCACTAAAACTTCCGTATAGTATTCATCAGGTTTAGGTGAAACAATTTCGTGCTCGATTCGCATGGTATAATTGCTAGCTTCACTAATATAGTCAAACGCTTCTTTAATCTTCGCTGTCTGCAAATTGTCTTTTTTAGGATTAATATCGATGTTAGAAAATTCATCTCTCATCGCAAAATCACCATCAAAAATCACTTGGACATAGATTCTTTGATTAGTTTCAAAATAATAACTTGGGAACGTTTCTAAATGGATTGATAGTGGATTATCATTATCGTCCACAGTGATTTGGAGTTCTTTAACTTCAAATGGATTATTTTGATAAAACATTAAAATGTAGGGGATGATGGCGTTGCTCATATTATTTAGAATATTTAATTCGAAGATATTATTACCTATATAAGTGAAATCGTCGCCTTCTAAGGCTAGGAAAGGATTGATGTAAAATTCATCAAATAGTGCACCTTCTGCGCCTGGAACAATTTCGCTGATAACTTTATTTTCATAATTTAGATATTCTTGAACAATGCCGCCTGTTTCCTCATCTTTTAAATAGTGAATATCGCTAGTAATTATTGTACCACCATTATATTCGCCTTCTTGATATAAATAATATTCGTCATCGTCTATATAGATGTTATTGATAGGAAAATTAGTCGGAGCCGTTATATTAAAATCTTTATCTAAAATATTCCAAACATATCTTCCCTTTATTCCAAGTCCATCTTGCAATTTATCGATGAAGTTTTGAGCATCGTGCTCATTAGGTGTCAAAGAGGATATTGGTAAAGAACTCGCGCCTTCTTTGACACAACTAGCGAGCATCCCTAATGTTAATAAAGCGATTGCAATATTTTTAATTTTCATAACTTTAACTCCTACGCGTAGATGTAAGGTGAATTTGCTGGATAAAATCCGACATCAGTGTCTTCGTAATAGCGAATATTAGAAAAGGTTATCAACGCGCCTGTTTCTATGTGCTTATAAGTTAAATCGCCATTTTGAGGATTTTTCAAGAATTCTAAAACATAGCCATTAGCTTCTAGCAATTCAATAAATTCTTCTTGGAAGCGATCGATATCAGAAGAAATGACAAAATCCGCTGTATCTAACCAACAATAGTTGCTAGTCCATGTAAAATCTATATAACCGACCTCTGGATAATAAAATGGGACTATCGTATTGAGATCTTGCCCAAAAGTCGCACAGAATTTATCATAATCACCACCGACACTAGTGATGACTTCTTGCCAGGAAGTAGGAACATTTTTCGCCCGATAATTAGCTTTATTAAACGGGAATATGCTTGTATTCACATCGCTAACGGTTACGGTTATAGTTCCTCCTGTAGAATTATTCCATTCGTTATTCTGATAATTATATGTATATGACATTTCATTGTTATTAATAGTAAATTTTAAAGATGATAAATCGATGGCGTCACTATTTTCGTTATATCTAGCGTCTGGTAGTAAATAGACGACGTCGCTAGGAGCGTCCTTTTTTAAAATATATTGGTTATCAGCGTTTTTCTCAATAAAAGCATAACTATAGGAAAAATCACACATATAATAAGACAAATCGACACTAGGAATTGGTAATGTTAAGCCAATTAAATTATTTGTGTCGCTAGTATCGACTTCGACAACACCTTCGTTTTCAATTGTTATAAAAGCCGATTCTTTATTTATTTCTTCTCTAGTTCCACTTATCGATAAAGCGACACCTTCTTTAGTAATAATTGCTTTATAGTCGGTATAGATTTCACTATTTTCCTTGTCGGTGTCATGGATGGTGACGGTGTAATTGTGTTCTTTTAATCTATCGACAAAAGTAGTGTATCCGCTAATATCATCATCGATTTCGTAAGGAACTTTATTGATGTTATCTAATTCTTCTCGGTTTGTGAAGGTGGCTTCATACTTAATGACGGCATAAAAATCATAATTGACCTCAAATCTTAAGCCAAATGTTTCTAAAGACATTGATATGGGATTGTTATTATCGTCAGTTATAATGTTTAATTTCCTAACTTCGAAAGGATAATCGTTAGAGTAATAAAATAACATTGCTGGGATAATTGCAGTGGATTCGACATTTTCTATATCTAATGAAAAAGTATTATCGTCGATTTTAATAAAATCATTAGAATCAAAACAGGTAAAAGGGTTTAAATAAAAGTCATCATAGATGAAAGTTATACCTTGTTCATCGCTTATATCGACTAAATTCACCTCATTTAAATGGTTTCTTTGGTAATGGGCGATATTGCGTGTCAAAGGATTTTTAAAATAATGCCAATTTTTCGTGACAAGATTTGTTTCATTGCTTTCTTGGTATAGATAATATTCGTCTTCATCCATATAAACATTATTGATATATGAGACAGGCTCCATAATTTCTTCGTTATCATAATCGATAGTTTCCCAAACGAAATTACCTTTTAAGGCGAAAGATTGTTGTAAATTGTTCACTAATGCAACTATATCATCATTATTACTTATTGATGTTGAATTATTCGATGAACTATTTGAGCTTCCATCATTATTAGGCGTGCAGCTAGTAAGACATAAAAATGAGGAAAAAACAACAAATGTTAATCTAGCTATTTTCTTCATATTTTCCCTTCTTTCTTGTTTAAACATAATATTAATAGCACCATAGTAGGTCTTATGTAAATTAATTTTTATTAATAAAAGCAATTTTTAATATCAAGATAATCAAAATTAGATATTTAGTTAGAAATCAAACTATATTTTTAAGTGCTATAACCTTAAGGTTATTTTTCTTTTTACCTTCTAATCAAAATCAAAAAATTGATTTTACAAAGAAAAAAATCTTGCTAGCAGAAGTGTTAGTCGGTATATTCAATAAGTATTTTATCTACAATATGATAAAAAAAGAAAGGAGAAAGCCATTAATAAAATCTTTATATTTGCTCTAGGTTTTGTCTTCTTACTTTCAAGTTGTCCAGGTCCCTCGACGAGCGACTCCACCTCTAGTGATAGTAGCTCTGTTGCACCAGTTACAACGTATGCTTTAACTGTTAATGCGGATGCTGGGGTTAGTGGTGTCACCTTTTTAAATGATGGTGTCACTATGGATGAAGATAGCTTAGCGGCCATTGAAGGTGGCAGCGAATTAACCGCGCGTGTTGCCTTATTAGATCACAAAGATCTCGTCAGTGTTTCATTAGATGAAGAAGTTTTAACCGCTAATGGAGGCACGAAAGACTATGAATTTGTTATGCCAGAAGCAAATGCAACTTTAACTGTTGTTACTTCTGATACAAATTATCCTATTACTATTGAAAATGATGATGCGAAGGGTACGGTTAAACTCTTCGAGGTCGATGATGGTAATGAAACATTAAAAGAAGACATGAACTATGTCTATGGTGAAGCGATGCGTTTAGAAGTCGTCGCTAATAGTGGTTTTGAAATTAGTAGTGTTACTATTAATGATAGTCCTGTCACCTTAGTCGATAATTCTTATTCCTTTGATGCGGAATTCACCGCTATAAATGTTAGCGTTGAATACATCACCTTAGTGCAATTTGATTTCACTTTAGCTAATGCGATGGGCGCTTTCTCAAATGCGACCGAAATTACTCTTACTATCAATAACGAAGTTGTTTTGGACGCCACTAAAGCTATGGGTCAACAAAGTTATGATGTAAGAAATTACTCTGATGAAATTCATGATGGTTCGACTGTTGAAATTAAAATGTATGATTCGATGGCAAAATTAAACGATCGATATCTTAGTCATTTAATTTATGTTAATGATGTTTATGTACCACTTACTTCCGAAAATTTAGTTAATTGTGATGCGGATTATCCTGATGGTGGTGAAAACGATGCTTATATCGTTCATTCCTTGGTTGTTAGTGGCAAAACTGATGTTTTTGTCACCGAACAGCCTCAAGTAAGTAAAGTAGGTACAATAAAAACATATCCTACCGTTACTACCGATGATTATGTAACAGTTTATGGCTTGCAAGATGGATTAGCGTTTAGCAACATGCTCGTTGTAACTTTGCGCACCAGCCATCCTGACTATGTCATCGATCGAGTTGCGACAACTAGTGGTTCATCACAAAGACTACAAGGTTTTAGCGATGGAGATGGTTATGTTCAAGTTAATTCAGATTGGATGACTGGTACCTTCCCAGATTTGACCGTTACTGGTGGAGTTAAAGTCTTTAGTGACATCGTTTACGAAGGTGTTGAACCTTCACAACTAGTTGATGGATATGGCGAAGAATTTGTTACTCGTGCCTATGAAGGTCAATCATTCTATTACTCATCTGTTTCAACTAATGTTGAAGGTAAATACATTCAAAGTATTGAAATCACCTCAACCGCTGAGGGTTTCAATGCTTATGTTGGTACCAATTATTATGGTGGTTTCGATATTCGATTTACGATGCCGTCTGCCCCTGTGACCATTAAAGTTACTCTTGCTGATTGTCCGACTATTACAATCAACGAAGAGCATCTTGAATCCTATATGCTTAAATCGTCGTATTCTATTGGTAGCGATGATGTAGTTTCGCCTTATCCTGGACAAAATGTTTACTTATTCATGCTTCCAGAAGCCGGCTATCTAATTACAAGAGTTCAAGATGATAATAATCCTGAAAATTATTGGGAAGGCAATAGATTAAGTTCAACTTTAGATTCTAGTACTGGTTATACTTATTACTACATCAACTTCACAGTAAGTAGAGATGGCTCAAATATGTCATTTACTATTACCTGCGCTCAAGCGTTTACGGCAGAATTTGCTGAAAATAGTAACATTACGGTGAGTAGTTATGGTAGCGGTGAAGGTGCTTACGCAGTTGGTGCAAATGTCACGATGAACTTCACAACTTCCCCCTTGCAAGAAGCTACAAGTGCGAGTGCGGATGGTCATCCAGAGTTAGAAGTAAACTTAGAAAATAAATACTCCAATAGTTATAGTGTGTCTTTTGTTATGCCTGCTTATGATGTTTCAATTGTTGTTATGGTCGAAGATCTTCCGACAGTTGAAGTCGCTTTAAATGTTAGTGGCACTCAAGGTGTCGATTATACTCGATTCCAAATCATGAATAGCGGTTCTCAAATGACGGAAGTTACTAACTCTAATTATGAGAGCGGTATGAAGGTTAATGTCTTAGAAGGAACATCCTTCCAAGTACTCATTCAAGTCGTCAGTGGCAAAGAAGCGGTTGTTTCTTATAAAACAAGTTCTTCCGTTGATGCAGTAACAGTTAGCCCTGATGGTGTGGCGAATGGTGAATATCGTTTCAATCGCATCGCTGTTAGCGCTGATATGACAGAACTTAACATCGCTTTCCAAGATGCAACGCCTGTAACAATTACTATTAATGATGAAACTGAGGATAATGTTCAGTTATCATATTCTAAAAACAAAACAACGGTTGAAGATTTGAACAGTGTTTTTGTCGGCGATTATTTTGATGTGGAAGTTACTACACCTAACCCAGATGGATTTGTCTATATGGTCAATGTAACCGATGCCTCTGGAAATGCTGTTTCATATAGTTCTTATAATGGCGGCTATGCCGTTAATGGTAATATGACTGTCACAATTACAAAAGCTGCCGCTTATACTATTGACATCAATGTCGATCCTTCGTTTGGACAATATGATTGTTATGTGACATTATCTGACAGCAACCACACCTCTTATAACCATGGTGATACCATCTACGCTGGCACTAAACTTAGTTTTGGGGTGAGTTATTATGGAAGTGGCACTATCGATGTAGTTGTTACTGTTGGTGGCGAAACAATTATTAATAAAACAGATATTGATAGGTTATCTGCCATGGATTCTACTTACCAATATATTTACTATGAAATAAATGGTAATGTCGTCGTAACTATTACTCAACATGTTGATAGCGAGGCGTAAAGCGCCTTAAAATCTATCGATTAATTTAAGAGGGAGGTGGCCTATCTCCCTCTTTTTTGTCTCAACTATTCCTATATTTGATATGCAAAATTAAAAAAATGTTGATTTAATAATATTAATTATTAAAATATACGCGTATGAAAAAGCAGTTTTATTTTTTATCTTTACCATTACTTGCCTTAACTCTTAATGCTTGTAATGACAATATTATTTATTTAAATAGTAATGATCCGGGGACGGCAACTATTCGCATTTATAAGGACAATAATTCATCTTCTAAAAGTAGATATATTTCTCCTAAGAATGTCGAATTAGAATTTACCTACAACGATTTAAGTGGCGTTTTATCTAATAATGAAAATGTTTGTCCATCGATTGGCGATGTAAATATTTTAGTTATCCCTGTTCATTTACCCGGGGAAAGAAGTGTGTTCAACACTCCCGAAATTAAAGAAGATATCGAAAAAGTCTTCTTTGGCGAAAATGACCATGAGATTGGATTTTATTCCGTAAAAGAATATTTTTATCAATCTAGTTTTGGCAAATTGAATTTTAGTGGTTTTGTCACTGATTGGTTTGATGTTAGTGAACACACGAACGTTAAGACATTAAGCGATCTAACGATGGGTAGCAGCGGAACAATTATTACTGAAATTTTACGTAAGGGCGTCGATTGGGCTTTTTCGACTTATAATTTGTCTAAAAATGATTATGATCAAAATAAAGACGGAAGCATCGATGCGGTTTGGATGGTTTATGATCATCACAATTTTTTTACTCAAGATCAACTCGATTATCGCGATGGAATTATGACCGCTGAAGAAGATTTAAATTCTTCTTTTTGGAATTATACTTCTTGGGATTATTCAACTTTGCCTTCGCTAGAAAATCCGACAACTTCCGCTTTCTCTTGGGCTAGTTTTGACCAAATGTATTTAAGCTATGCTTCTTATGATCAAGATGATATCGCCTTATTAGATAATCTAAATTCAATCCCACTAGATTCCCATACTTTTATTCACGAAACTGGACATTTATTGGGTTTAGAGGATTTCTATGCCGATAATAATTTTCGCCCAGCTGGATCTTCGACAATGATGGATCAAAATGTTGGTGATTTAGATTCTTATAGTAAAATGCTTTTAGGCTGGATTAAACCTTATGTCGTTTATGGCACGAGCGAAATATTGTTAGAAGAAGTGACAAAAAACGACTACTCAGTCATTGTTATTCCCGCTAATTATGAAGAAATATCAGCGACGATTGAAAATCTTCATCGCGGTGGTGATTTAGAAAATTTTGTTTATAAATTCAATCCTTTTAGCGAATATTTGATGATTGATTTATATTCTCCTAAAGGTTTGAATGCTTTAGATAGTGGCACTCGTTTAATTCATGGTCGCGGAGCTTGTTTATCAACTACTGGTGTTCGCATTTATCATGTCGATAGCCGTATCTTTAAATGTAGTGTTGTCAACTATGACGGTGGTCAAGCCCTCAATTATGTTGATGGTTATGTTTGGGATGGGAAATCGCTCGCTAACGATGAGGCTATTTTAATGCCAATTAGTAATAGTATGATTGAATCTTCCTCTTATCAACTTCCTCAATCTTTTGATTATTTTGAACAAATTCGCTTATTAGAAGCTAGTGGGACGAATACTTTTGATCGAGGAACATATGCTTCGAATACTTCGACTCTGTGGTTTACTTCATCACAGGATTTCGATATTTATAATTTTGGTTATCAATTTTTTAACGGTTCTTATACTTTTAATGGTGGTCAAGCAATCCCATTTAAAGTTGGAGTAAAGACCCTAAAGGAGGCTTTATAAATGAAAAGAAATGCGTCTACTATTTGTTTAGTGTTGATGAGCTTGTTAGTAATGACATCTTGCGATGATAATATTGATATTTACAATAAAACAATTGATGTAAATTTTGTTTCTCATCGTAACGATGGTAAAATTTTTACACCCGAAGAAGTTGTTGTGACCGATACTTTGCATTCTTTAGAAGATCGATCGTTTTATAATTTGCAAAGAACCCCTTCGCTTGGGAATGTTAATATTTTGGTTTTGCCTATTTTAATCCCCGATTATCAAACGATAGATTTAGATAATGATGGAAATAGTGATAACGATTTAGTTTTATCTGACATCAATTTAGCGTTCTTTGGTCAAAACGACGATGAACGTTTATTAAATAATTCGTTAGCTACTTTTTATGAAGAATCTAGCTATGGCAAATTACACTTAAGTGGGACGGTTGCGCCTTGGTATGATGCGAGTGAGTCTGGTTATTTAAATGCGGCAGAAATTACGAGTGAAAGCACTTTGTTTATTTTAGAAGATGCTATCGATAATTATTTTGCCACTAGTGGGGACATTAAAAATAAATATGATAGTGACCAAGATGGCTATTTTGATGCGATATGGATGATTTATAGTGCGCCTAATTACCAAAATGGTGGGCCAATGCTCGATGATATGAACTATTGGGCGTATACTTCTTGGGCTAATCAAGATGCTGCAGGTGATAGGAATAATTTAGTCGCGAATACCTTTGGTTGGGCGAGTTATGATTTTATGTATAATTCTTTTGGCGTCGATAAGGTTGATGCTCATACTTACATTCATGAAATGGGACATTTCTTTGGCTTGAATGACTATTATTCTAACGACTCTTTATCTTATGCTCCTACTGGTCGCATTGATATGATGGATGGCAATGTTATCGACCATAATTCTTATAGTAAAATCCTTTTAGGATGGACTAAACCATATTTAGTTTATGGTAGTGGTACCATTAATTTAAAAAGTATGCAAAATGAAAAT
>CASFSG010000072.1 GCA_949297305.1 uncultured bacterium | reverse complement strand
TATCGCGGAAAAGTTTTCTAAAAGCGTTCGTAGTCTAGACGAAGCTTTAAACCGAATTATTTTTTACACAACTAGTTTTAAACCAACAAAACAAATCACAATGGAAATAGCCATGGAAGCACTTCAAAATTTAATCGACATTCGCGAAGCTAAAAACAAAATTAATGAAGATCGAATTATTTCAGCGGTCGCTGAATATTATTCCTTAACGCCTAGTCAATTAACCGGTACGGCCCGTCAAAGCGAAATCGCTCTCCCTAGACATATCGCGATGTTTTTAATCAGAGATATGTTAGGTGTTCCTTACACAAAAATTGGGTATATTTTTGGAGGTAAAGATCACACGACCGTAATGCACGGTGTAGAAAAAGTGGAAAAAGAGTTGAAAAACAACACCGCAATGCAAAGCGCAATCGAGACAATTAAAGCTAATTTAAAAAGATAATGTTATTTATAATAACAACTTTTAAAAATAACATTTATAATAAAAGCAGTTGTCTTAATAAAACAAAAGTTTTCCACCGTTTCCACAATGTATAATAATATTAATAAAAATAGGAGAAATAAAAAATGAGATTAACTATTAATAGACCTGAATTAATTAAGGGCTTAGGGATGGTTGCTAAAGCAATCCCGAATAAAACAGTCTTACCGATTTTAGTTAACGTCAAAATGACACTTAATGAAAAAGGGTTAGTGCTTTTAGCAAGTGATAACGATTTTGTTATTCAAACAATTGTTCCTTATATGATTATAGATAAACAAATTATCTCCAATTCTAAACCAGGTAGTACCTTAGTGAATTATAAATATTTTTCTGAGGTTATTCGTCGATTAGAAGGTGAAAATGTCACTTTGGAAGTAATTGATTCGATAATTTTAAGAATTGATGATGGTAAGTCTAACTTTAAATTAAATTGCATCAATCCAGATGAATATCCTGACATTAGTCTTGATATGATTGGAAATATTTTCGACATGAAAACCAGCGATTTAGTTGAATTAGTTGAATCGACTGCTTTTGCCTCTTCAACCAAGGAAGGACGTCCGGTCTTAACTGCCATTAATTTTGAAGCGCGCGAAAATGTTTTAACTACCACCGCAACCGATACTGCTCGTCTTGCAAGAAAAAGAATTGATTTAGATAGCAATGTGACGTTTTCGGTCAATATTTTAGCAAAGAAATTTGTTGATATTGTTCATTCTTTCGAAAACGAAGAAATGGTAACAATTGCTATTTCAGACAAAAAAGCTATTTTCGCATTTGGTTTTACGACCATTTCTATTCGTTTGATTAATATTGATTACCCAAACACTAGAAACATCGTTCCTAAATCCTTTAATTACACTTTAGAAGTAAGCGCGAAAGAATTCTTGGCTGCGATGGATCGCGTTGCAATTTTAAGTAGCGAACACGACGGGGTTGTTAAATTGGTTATGTCGGAAGATGAAGTAGAAATTATGTCGCGTTCTTTAAGTGTTGGTTCAGCAAATGAAAAGATTAATACTTGCATGTTTAACGGTGAAAGATTAGAGGTGAGCTTTAAATCCGCCTTTGTTGCTGACGCCATCAAAGCTCTTAAATGTGAAGATATTACAATCGCCTTTGTTGGCGAAATGAAACCGTTCGTTGTTAAGAATGTAAAAGATGCCACTATTGATATGCTAATTACTCCTTTAAGAGCACAATAGGATAACAAGCGATTTAAGAGACGAAAATGATTAAGTAAGGAAATATATCGAGAAGAAAAATTTCGTCGAAAATTTTCCAAAAAAATAAGGGAATAATTATTCCCTTTTTATTTTTTTTATGTTAAACTAAAGCGCAGGTTTAAAAAAGCGAAAATTAATGAACAAGAAA
>CASFSG010000071.1 GCA_949297305.1 uncultured bacterium | reverse complement strand
TAAACATTTAAATAATTGAACTTATTTAAAACAATCTCACGACGAACATGGTGAGGTGCATCGCCGGAAATAAATAAGTCATAGCCACTATTCATTGCCTCGAGATATCTTCTTGAACCACCGCCAGCAATGATTGCAAAGGAAGTAATTTCTTTTTGACCAGCATTAATTAATTCGACCATCGGCAAAGCAAATGTTTTTTTAAATAATAGAGCGAAATCATCAATCGCCATTTTTTCATTTAAATGGCATCCTCGCATCGATAAATCCTTAAAAGCTATTTGATCTATCTTAAAGCCCAATTCTTCAATAATCGCGTCATTCATCCCTTTATGGGCTTTTCCAGCATCAAAATTTGTATGAAAAGCATATAAAGGGACTTGAGAAACAACCATCTTTTCATACAATTCCTTTTTAAGAGGATCGTTTTTCATAATGCGACCTTTTGGTCCAAAGAAAAAAGGATGATGAGAAATAATTAAATCGATACTATCTAATTTATCAGCGATTTGTTGGTAGACTATCTCATCAAAATCTAAACATAAAACAATCGTCATAGTGTCATCTTTTAAATTATTTATCATTTTGCCAACGCGGTCATAACTCTCTTTGAGAGATTTTGGATAAAACTTTGCTAGTTCTCGCAATAACTTTTTAGAGTTCATAATATTTTTTCATCCTTTCTAAAAATGCTTTTTCTTTCATTGTGTCAATATTTGATGCTTGTTTTTTTTCTATAATACGCAAGAGTTTAGTTTGAAGAGAATCGTATTCTCTTTCTTTTAAAGGGTCATTTTTTATTAAGCCAAACTCCAATTCATCTAACGAATATTCTTTTTGTCCTCTTTTAAAGCGCATCAAATGATAAAAAATATCTTTTTCTTCAACAATTATTTCCCGTTCAAGAAGAAAATTATGACAAGTGAAAAATTCTCTTAAAATTTTTAAATCGGTATGAGAATCAATCAACAAATATTCAATATGATTAATTTTTAAGAGATTTTTCTTAATGATGTTAATGATCGTTTTGCTTCCTAGTCCCGCTAAAATTAAAAAATTCGATTCTTCATCAAGTTTATCTAAGTCACTAGCCAAATAACATTGAACATTCGGTAAGTTTTTTGTTGCAACTAATAAATTCTCATAAGGACCTTTTTTATTTTCGATAGCAATAATTTTATTAACGCGACTAGCTAGCAAGATTTCTAATTGACCATGGTCGGCCCCAATATCATAAACATTCGCCCCATCCTTTACGAGGCTCGCCAAAAGATTAAGTCGTTTAGAAAAAGGCATTCTTTAGCGATAATCTCCTAGTTTTTTACCGCGATTAGGGTGGCGCAATTTGCGAATCGCTTTCGCTTCAATTTGACGAATACGTTCGCGAGTAACACCAAATTTGCGTCCAACTTCTTCTAAGGTTCGCGGATGATTATCATCTAAACCGTAGCGTAGGCGCAAGACTTGTTCTTCACGATCGGTTAAGTCGTTCATTATTTCATTTAAAGCTTCATGACGAAGAACTTTATTGGCGTAATCATTAGGTGATTGAGCTTCTTT
>CASFSG010000070.1 GCA_949297305.1 uncultured bacterium | reverse complement strand
AAAAAATAAATAACCCTAGTAATTGGGATATATATGGAGGGATTAAAATGAATCGAAGTTCTATTATTTTTATGATTTTATCCATTTCCGTTAATCTTTGTTCTTTTAGTATTGGAAGAGGACAAATAATAGATGTTTATGCCGAAGATATTGCTACGCCTGAATTCATTGGTTATTTTTTGGTTGATGAGCCCGTTGGTGGTACTTTAAAGTGTTATATTGATGAGGAAGATATTCCAATTATCTCTAGGTCAGGCCGAGCTATTTTTATGGAGAAAATCGAAGACGATGATTATAGTTATCGATTTCCTGATGACTTATATGACCGATATCCTGGTGATACAATTGATCCTGATATTTTTGATCGTTATGATCATATAAATTCTATTCCGGATGATGATGGGGATGATGAAGTAGGTGGTTTAGGGATTTTAGGTGAACCAATTGGTGAAATTGCACCATCTTCTGCTGACACAGATTTAGATTTAGGATATAGATATTATTATTATGCTGAGCCAAATGGTTTAGGTAAAATTGTTGAGTTTAAAGAATTAAAAAATGATATTGATTCTGTCGTTTTTATGATTAACTATTTATATCAAAAAGCAGAAGAATATAGTCCTAACGCAAATATAATTTATCATACGAATAATATCATTTCTTATATTAAAGAGATGAATGCTAATTACGCGTCTTCATATCCTTCCTTTTGGTACGCATTAACTGGTGCCCCTAATGAATATTTTATTAACTATGTAAATTCTGACTATTCTCATGGTATATTACCAAAAGAATTTTTTGCTGCTTTTTTGGATCAAAGTCAATTGAATGTTGAAATACACGGTATTTTCGATTCTAATTTTATAAGATATAATAATAGTAATACTAAACCGCCATTGTATTTAATCGATCCGTCTGATAATTCTTCAAAAATTGATTTAATACATATGTTTGCATCCATTGCTGGTATTTACGCTAACACTGCAAGAATTGTTAATAATGTGTTTACGTGTAATGAACATCATGATCTGTTATCATGGGCAGGAGATTTACAAACAGGTTTTGCTTGGTTCAAAAACCGCAATGTTTCAGTTTATAATTTTAATTCATTTGAAGAAGTTATGGCGGTTAATGGAGCATGCAGCAAAGCAGATATGTTAGCAGATATTGATGCATATAATATATGCAATTTAAATTTAAATTACTCTAATAATTTATTAATATCCTTTTATGAGTATTATCGATTAATAGATAATAACTTTACTAATAGAAGGTATCAGTTTTTTCCAGAATTTATAATTGATGGTTATCACGAGGAAAGTAATTTATCATTTTACTTTAGGCTCGAATCTAAAGTCTATTATATGATGTGTGTCAAAGATGTATTACATAATTATGAAAACGGTGATAGCAATGCAATTATTTATGATTTGTTTGATGAATATGTTGGCGAAAATTACAAACAAGAAAGAATCTACATATGCAATTTATTTATTCAATTTCTTCTAGAAAACAGGTAAAATCAATGTTTTTATTAAATAAGTTAAAAGACAAACACTTCTTAATAATTAACGGTGTAATATCGCTTATTTTTTCACTTAGTTCCCTGATTCCAATGTATTTTATTTATTTTTTGTCTTATGAAAATAGGTTGCCTTTATATCTTTCTATATCTTTCATTGCAATTATGACTATTTATAATCTTGTTATCATGTTCATTCATTTAAAAAAAGATATTTTTAAT
>CASFSG010000069.1 GCA_949297305.1 uncultured bacterium | reverse complement strand
TAATCGTTAGTTCGCCAAAAATGTTAATTTCCATAAATAAGTTCTCCTTTTAAAGAAAACTTATCACATGGTGACTTAACATTCACCAAAAATGGTAAATATTATCTCGCCATAATTGGTTATTTTTAGAGTACCACTAACATCGCTATACCAAACATTGCTTTTGGCTAGATAGAGATTATGTATTTGAACAAATAAAATGAATAAAATGGAAAAATACGAAAAGGATACTAAAAGTAGGCCACACGTTGTAATTTTGGGGGCAGTTACTAGTATTGCTGCATTGCCTCATGGAGATAAAAATCATAAACCTATTACCTGTATTGGTTTCATATTTAACTCCGGATACAGAGCGAAAGTAGAAGCTAGCAAGTAAAAAATCCCAGTCTTTTTTTAGTTTGCTTTATGTATTTTGGTAAAAAGCAATATTAAGGAAAATATCGATAAAATCGGCACTTCTAGGGGTATCGTTTTTCTAGTAAGGGCATCGTTTTGCTAGTAGGGGTTGCGTTTTGTTTTAAAGCGATAGTTAAAAGACATCTTATAACTAACATTTTGATACAAAGTAAGGGTCTCAAAATGAATAATATTTGTTTAATAAAACTTTAACTTAAAATTTTCTATTTATTCGACCGTATTTATTTTGCTCTCTCTATTAGCGTTTTTATTATTAAAATAATAGTAAAAGTTAAAGCTTTTGAACAAGAAAACAGAATGCTTAAATTTAATTTTTGTACGCTTATTTACATAGATTTATCTATTTTACCTAAGAACAATTTTATAATTGTAAAATTTATCTATAGCGATGAAGACGACAAAAAAGATTAATAAAACAATTGAAAACAATTTAACGGATAATCTTAGCCCTAAGCAAAAAGCTTTCGCGAAGGAAATGCACGATTTTTTTCAATCTCTGATTGATGCAGCCTGTCTTGATGACGAAGATTTTGACGAGGATTAAAAATCAAATATCTTTAACTAAGATAATATTACCTCGAACTTTTTTGCCTAATTCTTTAATGTTAACTGTCGTAACAACTTTTTCTAAGTAATAATTAAAATAACGTCCACCTTGATAAGCAAGATTAGAAAAAATATTTGTCATTAAAAAATGTTCGCCATCACTGATTGCGATAACAATTTGGTTATCGATCTTTTCTAAAGTAAAAAGCCATTCTTCGTTTTTGATTTTTATTGCCTCTAAGCTTTTTAAATCAACTAAATCTTCATTGTTATTTAAAGAAGCAAATATCTTAAAAATTTTTTCGCCTTTTTCTTTTAATAAATTAATGTTAGCAAGATCATCGTCATAATATAAATATGCTTCAAAAGATAGTGGTAAACCATTATCTCCAAAGGCTTCATTATTAGTCTTGATCATATGTTTAACAATATTGTTAAATAATCTTAAAGCATTTAAATAATCGTTTATTTTGTAAGTTTGCTTATTTGCTAAAATACAATAAGTCATCTTTAATCTTTTAAAATTCTTCAATCATCGATTGAAAGATAATATATTTGAATTAGTTTTATTTTCATAACATACTCTTATTTAAAATATTTTTTCCGCAATTATCTTTTTGCTCTTTGGTTAAATTTTTACTTATAAATTTATAAGGGCACTAATGAGATAAATAATTGTACTTTTAGATAAATGTAAATTATTTTGCCTAAAATTGTTTGTTATTAGTAATAAAAATAAGGTAAAAAAACTAAAATATTAAAAAATTAGATATTTTTCTATTGTTTTTTTGACAAATAATATCAAAAAATAATAGTAAATCAAAGTATTAAGATGAAATTAGGTTAATTTTATCTAGAAATTGATTAAAATATTATTAAAATAGAAGCGAAAGGATAAAATTATGGCCAAATATAGTAAACAAGATATCTTAAATATTGCAAAAAAACAAAATGTTCAATATGTGCGACTACAGTTTTCTGACATTTTAGGAACAATTAAAGCCGTGGAAATACCGGTTGCAAAATTAAAAGATGCTTTGGATGATAAAATTGCTTTTGATGGCTCTTCGGTTGAAGGTTTCGCGCGCATTAAGGAAGCCGATATGCATCTTAGCCCCGATCGTAATACTTGGTTAATCTTAGATTTTGAGGATTTAAAATATGGAAAAGTCGCTCGTTTAATTTGCGATGTCTATATGAATAATGGTAAGCCTTTTCCTGGCGACCCCCGTTATATCTTAAAAAAGACAATTCGCAAGATGCGTGAACTTGGCTATGCCCAATTAAATGTCGGTTTTGAACCAGAATTCTATTTATTCAAAGTCGACGAAGAAGGACGACCAATTTTAAATCGTGCGATTGATAAAGCATCTTATTTTGATTTATCTCCAATCGATGGTGCTGAATATGTCCGTCGCGATATTGCTTTAACCCTTGAAAGATTAGGCTTTGAAGTTCAAACAAATCATCACGAGGTTGGACCTGGTCAAAATGAAATTAATTTTAAATATGATGATGCCCTTAAAACCGCCGATCGTATTCAAACCTTAAAACAAGTTGTTAAAATTATTGCTGGTAAACATGGCTATTATGCTACATTTATGCCTAAACCTATCGAAGGAATACCAGGTAGTGGCATGCATTGCAATATGTCGCTTGTGAATGAAAATGGTGAAAATGTATTTTATGACCCTACTAGTAAAGATGATTTATCGCTCATATGCAAAAAGTGGCTTAGTGGCATCATTAATCATGCGCGTGGATTATCATTTATTACTAATCCGGCAATTAATTCCTATAAACGTCTAGTTTCTGGCTTTGAAGCGCCTGTTTATGCTTCTTGGAGTGCTGCTAATCGTTCGGCAATGATTAGAATACCTTCTGAAAAGGGGATTGCAACGCGAACTGAAATTCGCAATGTTGATTGCATGGCAAATCCATATTTAGTCATTTCTTGTCTTTTAGCTAGTGGTTTAGATGGCATTTTGCATTTACAAGAGAAAGATATCGTTTCGCCAATAGCTGAAAATTTATTTGAATTAACGATAGATGAAATAGAAAAATTAGGTATTAAAAAGTTGCCTTCGAATTTATATGACGCGATTAAAGAATTTAAGAAAGACCCGCTTTTTAAGACGGTTTTAGGAGAACCTATTTATAGTAAACTTCTCTTTATTAAGGAAAACGCCTGGAAAAAGTATTCGATGATAGTTACTCCTTTTGAATTAGATAGATATTTATAATTTATTATTTCTTGCTAGCGATGTTAGAATTTCTACATTTTGCATGTGTTCTCTTTCTAAAAGCGTAAAATTAATTAAAAATATTTCTATAAGATGATTAATAACTATGATTAACTTACTTAAAAGATTTATTAAATATTATAAACCGCATAAACTCATTTTTACTTTTGATATGTTGGCGGCTTTCTTTGTTGCACTGATTGGAATGGGTTATCCAATTATTACACGTTATATGCTCAATGACTTTATTCCTAACAAGAAATTAAATTTAGTCATCATCAGTGCAGTCGCTCTATTCTTAATTTATGTTGTTAGAATGTTATTAAGATATTTTATTCAATATTATGGACATTTAATGGGAGTAAGAATGCAAGCTCAAATGCGTTCTGATCTTTTTAATAAATTAGAGAAATTGCCTTATACCTATTATGATGAACACGAAACTGGTAGTTTAATGTCAAGAATGACGAATGATTTATTTGATATTAGCGAAGTTGCTCATCATGGACCGGAAAATCTTTTTATTGCCGGTTTTACCATCGTCGCCAGTTTTACCTATTTATGTTTTATCAACTGGATTTTAGCCTTGATTATTTTTGCTTGTTTGCCTTTGTTAATTATTATCACTTCACATTATCGCAAGCAGATGCGTCAAGCAATGAAAGAATCTAAAATTGCGATGGCTGAAATTAATTCTTCGATTGAATCATCTTTATCTGGCGTTCGCGTAACTAAAGCTTTTACCAACACAAAAAAAGAACAAGAAAAGTTTGAAAAATCTAATGCTAGTTATATTAAGGCGCGTTCTTCAGCTTTTAACGCGATGGGTAAATTTTTTGCTTCGAGCCAATTTATCACCGACGTTTTTAATATTATTGTCTTATTAGCGGGCGGCATTTTTCTATACCACGATATGATTGATTTAGCGGATTATTCAACCTTTATTATTTCAGTAAATATGTTTATTACTCCTATCAATCAAGTGATTAATTTTGTCGAACAATTTCAAAATGGCTCAACAGGTTTTCAACGTTTTATTGAGATTATGGATGAAGAGGAAGAAACCATTTATCAAGGTGATAAAATTTGTCCTTCTTTAAGAGGAGATATCGAATTTAAAAATGTATCATTTTCATATAAATCTTCCAAAGAAATTTTGCATCAAGTTAGTTTTAAAATTCCTCATGGTAAAAAGATTGCTTTAGTTGGACCTTCTGGAGGTGGTAAAACAACTATTTGTCACCTCATTCCGCATTTTTATGATTTAAGTGAAGGTGAAATTTTACTCGATAATCAAAACATTAAAGACTTTACATTAGATTCTTTAAGAAAACAAATTGGCATCGTTCAACAAGATGTCTTTCTTTTTGGCGGGACAATTAAAGATAATATTCTTTATGGTCGTCTCGATGCCAGTGAAGAAGAACTAATCGCTGCTAGTAAAATGGCGAATATATACGATTATATTATGTCGTTACCTCGCGGTTTTGATACTGACATAGGAGAAAGAGGCGTAAGGTTATCAGGTGGTCAAAAACAACGTCTATCAATCGCTAGAATATTCTTAAAAAATCCGGCGATCTTAATTTTAGATGAGGCTACAAGCGCTCTCGATAATACGACTGAATTATTAATCCAAAAAGCGCTCGATAAATTATGCGTAGGACGAACATCAATCGTCGTCGCGCATCGTCTATCGACAATTAAAAACGCCGATGAAATTATTTTAATTGCCGATGGTCAAATAAAAGAAAAGGGAACGCCCGAAGAACTTATAGCGCTAGGAGGGGCGTATAAACTTTTATATGATTTGCAATTTCGCTCTAGCGATAACGATGAAGAACAAATTCTTCAAGATCACTTTATGATTAGACATTAGTGTTTTCTAGATATAAATGTTATCGATTATTAAATAAGATTAAAGTTTTAATTAATCAATATTATTGTTTTAGCTTTTGACTAAAAAACAAAGAATGAAATTAATTTATTCTTTACTTGTTATTTTTGTTATGCTAAAAAATAAATAACCCTAGTAATTGGGATATATATGGAGGTCTAAAGGCCAAAAAATATTTATTTTATATTTATTCTCTTATTATCTATGGGAAAATAGATGATTAAAATGATTGTATCAAACAAATTAAAAGGCAAACACTTCTTAATAATTAACAGTGTAATATCGCTTATTTTTTCACTTAGCTCCCTGATTCCAATGTATTTTATTTATTTTTTGTCTTATGAAAATAGGTTGCCTTTATATCTTTCTATATCTTTCATTGCAATTATGACTATTTATAATCTTGTTATCATGTTCATTCATTTAAAAAAAGATATTTTTAAT
>CASFSG010000068.1 GCA_949297305.1 uncultured bacterium | reverse complement strand
TGATTAGACAGTCTCTGACTTGCTTTTTGAACTCTTCTAAACTCATCTGTTTGTCCATATATATTATTATCACTCCGTTGATTGTTGTTAGCAATAAGATTGATGTTGTTTTCTTGTGTAGTAATATTATTTGCCAATAGTTCTGCGTTTCTTGCGTTGCGTTCTTTGACAAATTGTTCCTGATTTTTAAATTCTACAAGAATGTCATCTACGGTTATGTTTTGTTCTTTTAATGTTTCAAGTATTTTTCTTTCTTGTTTGTTATATTCATCAAGAGCGTTCTCGGTTTTTTGGAATAAGTTAGATAATCTATTTTTTTGAGCTTTGCTAACATTTTTATTCTCCATTATTTTGTCATAAACATCTCGAAAACTATTTCCCTCGATAATTTGATTTTCGAAATTAGGACTTTTTGCGATAGTGGTGTAGTAGTCGGTAAATTGTTTTGCTGCTTTTTGGAAAGTGTCGATTTTCTCCGAAAGATTTACATATTGAATTGCTGCTTTTTGGCCAATAGCCTTACCGTTAATCTTTTGACGAGAAATTCTATAATATGTTGAGCCACTTGCTACTGAGCCCAAAATACCTCCTATTATAAAACTACTTGTTAGACCGACCCAGAATTTGTTTGAAGTATATTCTTCCCCAAGGTTCAAATCTTTATCAATTGTAATTTTTCGCCACAATGGGTCTGCAACATCGCTCAAAACTTCTTCCATACCTTCGCTAAAGAAACCAGCAATCATTTTACCTGTTAAAGAATTGGTTGCTTTTTGTATGAAATTTGATTTTAGCGCTGCTTTACCAATTAAACCATTAGTCCAGTCGCCAGCGACACCACCAACTAATTCGGTCGCAGCTTCAGTCGCACCGCTTAGTAAACCATATAGTGTAGCATCTTCGAGACTATTATCTTCTTTAAGTGCTTGTTGAATGCCTTGACCGGTTGCACCTGTTGCCACAGCCCCTAATTGTAATCCTCTAATTGCACTTGCGCCCAAACCAGCTGCCTTGCCAATGCCTCCAGTCACATATTGACCAACTAATTGTCCGGCACCTTCTGCTAAACCTAAAACAGCATCACCAAACCAACCAGCATCTTCGGTTAATAAATCATTACTGAATGCATATTTATCGCGCCATTCACTCATTTCTTCATCAGTGACACCATAGTTATCACCCCATAGATTTAAACCTAATGTTGACCAGGCTAGCCCTAAATCTTTCCAATATTCGCCGCCATATTCCACGGTGTTATAAACCATTCTACCTATACCCCACGGAGTAAAGTTTGCAAATGTTTCTGTGAAATTAGCAAGATTTTGTGAAAAATCTCTCTCGATGAAGTCTTCAGCCCATTGGTCGTCTACACCAAATAAATTGCCAACTAAGCCCGCAGCACCGACGCCGAGGTCAACAATGCCTTCAAACATCGACGCAAAACCGTGCCCAAAAGAATTGGCGATGTTGTCAACAGCACCAAATATTTCTTCCCACCAAGATTGACTTTCACGATTTTCTTTTTCCAAATCTACTTTAAAATCATTTTGTTCGCTCAAGGGTATATCGTAAGTAGAGATATCAATGCCTGTTTTCGACAAAATTTCTGCATCACCAAAAGTTAGAGAACTATCAAGTCCGATTGGTGTTTTTCGCATTGATGCAAGAAATTCCGATGTTGATTGAATTTGTTTTTTGTTTGTTGGCATATTGAATTAAAATGTTATTGTGATAGGCAAATTATGGAATGTGTTAGATGAATTTTTTAACCCTGCTCCTGCATAATAAATAGTTCCGTTATTGTAAACAAAATAAGTATTGTTTTCGCCGTTGCTAATAGCAAAAATATCTCCATCTCGCGCTTCGTTTTGAACCCAATTCTTAATTTGATTTCCACTAGCCGCTGATGAACCCACAAGTGCTGCCAACGCCTCTACTTGATTAACGGTGACTTTCGTCCCGTCGGTTGCGTTAGCCACTATATTATTAACAAATTGATTGCGATATTGTGAATTATAAGAAGAATAATAATAATCAAAAATACGCTTTTGGCTATCGCTTAAGGTGTTATAGAATTCGTTTTTAACATTCATTAAATCTTGAGCGTTCATTGATTGACTGAGCATAGTTAAAACGCTTTGAAAATTCTCCTCGCTTTCTAGTTCTAAATCTGCTTGTCTTTGACTTTCAATATCAAAAAGATTTTGCTGATGAATTTTTTCGGCATTATTTAATGCTTGTTGATATGTATTATAAATACCTAATTGTGTTGATTGCGCTATACCAGTATTACCTAAACCATTTGCTGATAAAGAATTCATTGCGTATTTTTGTGCTTCTTCACGCGCATTTGCTGATTGAATTTTTGAGGATAATAACTCTTTATAAGAAGTGGTCTCTAACGCATTATATTTATCGTTGATATCTTCGTTTTGTTGAGCGTTGGAATTATTTTGCGGTTGAGCATTAGTTATATTTGTGCCTACACTGTCTTTAGCAGCATCAAAATTGATTTGTGATGGGTCTAAAAGCGTTTCAGAGCCGTTAGTAATATTCCTGGTGTTCGTTGTGCCTTTTAAGGCGTTAAGATAATTTTGTCTAGTTGGATTGTTCGTTGGCATTAGTTTCTCCTCCTTTATAAGTTAATGTAGGTTCCAAATTTTCAAATTCTTTTGTTCTATCAGCTACAAGAACTGGCTCAACAATGTTTCTCATTATTTCCTCTTCTTCTTGATGAATTTTTGTAATTCTTTCTTTAGATGTTTCTTCGTATGTTTTAGGTTTAAACTCGCCGCTGTCTAAATATTGATTATATTCGTTAATTACTCTCATTTTGTCCCCAAGCCATTTGTATAGAAATCTTGTATTGCTTGAACCACTAAAACCTCCACAAATAAAGCCTAATGTGGCGCTTCCAATGCGCATTATTAAATTCCATACAGCTTCGCTTGTTCCTGCTCCTTGATTTAAGTCAACCGCAAGCAAAGAGAAAATTGTAATATAAATTAAACCGGTCACTATTTTACTAACAAACGAATAGCGCATTGACTTAATTCTATCTTTTTCGGTTGCTTGAGCTCTTTCTAGCGAAGTTAAATTGCCGTCCTTGTTTTTGTCAACGGTTGTATAATACGAAGCGTCTTCGACAACAACATTTATTTCCCCATTTAATACTTCTTCTACGAACGGGGCTAATGTATCTCTAAACGCTGGAAGCAATACTTCTTTACCATCTTTCAGTTTTTTAATTTTATCTTTTCCAAATTGCCCGCTTGGTTTCTTTCCATATTCTAAACCGCTCAATGTAGGAATATCATTTATATCGGCGTAATCAATAACAATTTCGGCATCAATTCGTGGCATTCCGTGTCTTGTTAGATATTTGATTTTCTTTTCGCGAACTTGCTTTTCGGCATACCAGGAAATAAATTGGTCGAAAAAAACAATACGCGAGCTTTTAAATAATTCACTTACCAAATCATTAAAAGCATCAATTCTTTTTTGATATTTTCCACTCTCTTTAGACTTTAAACTTTCGTTCACTGCTACAAAACCTAGCACCATCATTGCCAGAGAAATAGAACCATTAAATATTGCGCTATTGCCCCACGCAACAACATCAAAGTTAGTTGGGTCAAAAATTAAATTCCAAACCCATGAGCCGATAATTATCGCTACAATGACTAAAATGCCAATAGCGACAAATCCCATTTTTAAAAGATATTCAGGATTTTTATTTTTTAGTTTCATCGTCTTTTCCACCTACTTTTTGAATAAATTTGTATAAAGTATAAAGCCATATCGCAATAGTGGCAGCGATTACTAAAATAACCGCTATCATACAAGCCCATTGCGATTTAAACCATTCTCCCAACGCTTGCCAACCCCTTGTCGCGCCATAATAAATAATTATTCCTGCCAAAGCAATAAACATTGCACTAAATAAAATCTGACAAGTTCTTAAGGCTATTTTATTAACTTTTAAAGGCTTACGATAATGCTTTTTAATTGCTTTATTTTCTCTCATTACAAATAATCCACCTTTCGTTCTCGCTTTGCTTCTTCTTCGGCTTGCTTTTTAGCTAATTCTTCTTTAATTCTCTTGCGCTCAACCTTTTTGTCTAAGCCGTTCTTAATCACTAAATCTTGGTAAAACGCATACTTTTTTTCAATATAATGGATTTCAGTTTCGTCTAAACAAGCAGAAGCAATTACGCCAAATCCAATGTATAAAAGCATATTGCCAAGTTCAGCAAAGATTGATGTTAATAACAAAATTGATAGACCCCAACATAACAAGATAATCGCAACGCTCCAAAATGCGCTAAAATCTTTTAATAAATTCTTCTTTTTTGCAATTGCCAGATAGGTTAATAAAGTTGATATAATTAACATAATGAAACCACCAGCAACTTTAAAACCATCTTGATTTTCAATAAACCATTCTTCAAAGTTGATACCCACAATAGTAGCAACAGGAATAAACGGTGCAACATACTCAAGCGTTTTTACTGTATATTTGAGCGTTTTAAAACCATTTCTTTTGCTTAAAGTAGTAGTTGGTTTTTTCTTCTTTAGTTCATTCATTTTTAGTTTTTTCCTTCTTTAAAGCAGAAGTGGTCTTGGTTAAATATTTTTTGTTAAGTTTTTCAGCAACACCACTAGAAACAAGCTCCTTATTATTGTTTATGCTCGTTAATAACACATCTAATAATTCTGTATTGTCTTGCTTAATACTTTTATTATCTTTGAGAACTTCACCAAGTTTTAATTGAGTGCAATTTAACACTTGCGAAAGACTATCTAAATATTCAATGACTTTCGCATAATCTGCACTATTGATATCAAACATTTTTTGAATACTTTCTGCTAATTTTTTTGTATCATCGATAACAATTTTTGAATTATCAACTTCTTGAATTGCTTTTTTAATATTTTTGCGATTTAATATGGCTGGTATTGCACTAATAAGTGCGCCAATAATTGTGCCTGCGATTGCGCCAATAGTAGTGCCTGCAACTTGATAATTTTTAATCTCATCAAAAACTTGTTCGATTTTATTTAAAAAATTATCTTCTTCGTTCGTCGCTGGAGTATCAATGTCCTCCACGATTGTGGACGAAACACTTTCTGCGCTAACGCTTTCACCTTTAACTTCTTGATAATTTACTGCATTTAATGGTGCGCTAAAAATCCCTAGTGTAAGTGTTAAAATTCCTAATCCTAATATTTTTTTCATTATAAAACCCCTCCTTTGTTAAAAATATTGAACTGCAATTAAGCCTGTTGAATTATGACAATATATATAAATTGAACCATTATTCGTTGGTATATTTTCCGTTTCAGATTGTTGGACACCAGAAGACGAAGTGTAATAAATCGTTATTCTATTATTGCTAATGTTAATCTGATAGTTAGTATTATTAGCAGGTATTGTTAAAAAAGGTGTAGCGCTTAAAGAATTTTCAGTCATAAATGACATTGGGCTATTAGAAGTAAGTAAAAATATTTGTGTAAAAATATCATTACCAATAGGAACTTCTAAATAGCTCCCACCAGAAAATTCACTTGTTCCCAAATTTGTTTCAAGATAAATGATGCCGTGCGATATAGAACTTTGAGTAAGTTGATTTTCTAGCTCAGCTACTTTGTTAGTTAAATTTTGAACTTTTATTTTTAAGTTAGCCACTTCGTTAGCGATATCGTAAGCACTATAGCTAAAAGTCGACTTTGAATAATCATCCGCATTGCTAGCCAAATCAATAGTGAAATAACCATCATACGGAATAAATCCGATGTTTTGATTTTCAGTTCCTAAAACTTTAAAAGAGAATAATTTAGTTTCGCCATCGACTGATTGATCGAATTCGCCGATTTCAATAGGAGCAAGATAATCCGAATGAGCAGTTGCTGATAAACCATATTCAAGTTGAGAAGTGCTTTGATAAGTTGATAAATCGCTATCACTTATCGTAGTGCCATCATTTTTTCGAACATAATAAACAATCGAATTAGTGGTGGCTTGCAAAGTGATTGCTCCACTAGAAGTCAAATCAGTCGCTTTAATGAATTCGTAATCATCAATATCAACATTGGTATTTAAAGCACTAGGATTTTCTTTAAATTCACAAATTGTCAAAGTGTAATTAGTGTTCGTTTTAGTAAGATAAAGTTCATTACTAAAAGTTTTAATTAAAGCGCTTTGCTTGGTTGAGCCATTAGTTGCAGCACTGCCAGCCGATAAAGTAGAGAGTTTACTATTATAAAAATTATAGGCTTGCTCCGCAGTGAAATTATGCTGTCCTTGTTTAGTTAAATCAACAACAGTTCGAATATCGATTGTCATTGAATTAATTGTTGAATTGATAAAGTTTGGTTGAAATTCGCCTACTTGAGTTTCAGCAGTCCATTCGGCTACTGCATAAAAATATTTATTAGCCGTGTCGATATAATAATTATTGAGGCCAATATTACTAATAAATTTATAATCTTCAGTCCAAAGACCTGAACCGTATCTTTCACAATGAGTAAAATCATCATCGGTTGAATGAATAATTAAAAGGTATCGATGATTTTTATAATAAGTATTATATCTTTGCGAACCATTCATTGGAAATTGAATGTTTCCAATATCATTTTTTTGAATAGTTTGACTTGCATAAGTCGAACCATTAACCGCAACTGCAACAGGATTATTTGTTAAGCCTGCAATATTTAAGATGTTTTTAGAAGCATATTGCATAACCTTGCCTTTAGAATAAACGCCATAAGGTTCGTAAGAAGTTTTACTATTACCTTCTTGAATTTGTATATTCTTAACAACAAGACCATCATAATTTATGTTTGGATTAACAGCGATTTCTAATTTAATGATTTCGTAATTAGAAGTATAGGTTTTTTGAGTGAAATTGTTATCTAATGCTACAAAATCGGTGCTGACGCTTGTTCTAAAACGAATACTATAAACAACATTTGAAGGATTTTCTTTTTCAAGAGAATAAGTGTATGTTTTATTCGCTTGCAATGATTGTTGAAGCGGAATATTTATAATTTCGTAATTCGCGCTTGTCGTGCCGCTAAAAGTAATTGTTCCGTTTTCATCAATATTGACAGCAAATGAACTGCCACTAGCAGTTGAAGCGTATTGACCGCTATTGACTTTAAATAAATTGACACTATTTCTTAATTTAGAATTGATATAGATTGTTGAGCCCTCTTTAACATTCGAAGGTTGAGAAATATATTGAGAAGTAATCGCGACTTTAGCATCACTCACGCTCTTTATCGCTTCGGTTAAAACTTCATCATCTTTTTTAAAGTAGGGATTAGAAACTTCAAAGTCATAATCGCTGCCGTTTTCTTTTAAAACTAGATGATAGATTAACCCATTGCAAACCATCGAGTATTCAGCACCGATTGGATTTGAATTTTCATCTTCTAAAATTTCTTCGGTAATTAAGGCAATATTGCCATAAAGTAAGTTATTGTTATCATCTTTATCGGTTGCAAAAGCAAACGCTATTGAATTAACGAAATCTTCATCGTTATAAGCGGTGATAACGATTGTTTTTAAAGAACCGTTAGGATATTGAACAAAAGTATCAATATCAGATAGTTTACTATCGACATAAGCAATAGTTGAGTATGTATCGGTTATGTTGTTTCCGTTTTCATCATTATATGTTTTGTTAACAATAATAGTTCCGTTTTTTATTTTAGTTATCTCAGCCTCGGCGCTAACTATTTTATCATTTAATACCTTTCCTTGATTTGCGCTCAATGGTTTGCTTATATCAGTTGATATCAAGTTATCAATTATAGAATTTTTATTGATATAATTTTCTGTAATATTAGTTATGTTGGTATTTGCAGTGTTTAAATCAGTTTTAGTAGCATAGGTATTTGATACTTCTTGTTTAAACTCATTATAAATATCAATATGCGAGGACAATGTATTTGATAATTCATTTAATTCATCGCTTAAAACTTTTCCCATATTCGCACTTAAAGGCTTGTTTGAAATCGCACTGGTAAGATTATTTATAATATCGCTTACATTAACCTTTGTTGTAGTGATTGATTGAATAAGCTCACGGTTGTCTTTTATATAATTAACAATTTCCTGTATTTCATTGAGTGAACTATCGTCACTTTCTAAAAGGTCGTTAATAGCGTCAATTAAATTTTTTAATACCTTTCCTTGATTTGCGCTCAATGGTTTAGTGGTGTCAGTAGAGGTTAGGTTATCAACAATATCAGATTTTTTTGTGTAAGTATTTTTGATATTATTTCCATCTTCATCGGCGTAAGCGATATCGCTCTTTTCACTTTCTTTTGCCTTATTTCCATTAAATTTTGCATTGGTTGAAGCAATAAATTCATCTACTTCTAATTTATTATTTTGAACATCGCTTTCTAACCCGTCTATTTCGCTCTTTAATAATTTTCCTTGTGTAGCACTTAATGGCGCAGTCGCGTTTTCTGTTGTTAAATTATTAACGATTTGTTCTTTCTTAATATAATCTTTAGCAATTTCGTCTGTAATTGCATTTATATTTTGATTAGTTGATTGTAAATCACTTTTAGTTGCATAAGTGGTATGAATTTGTTGGCCATAAATATCACATTTAGCATTGTCCGCAGCAATCGCCTGTTTTACTTTCCCGTCTTTATCAAAATAAGAATAGAATTGCACTGTAAAATTAAATAAATCAGTGGCGATTTGCTGTATTGAGCCCGCAGTTCCGTCATTTTTTAAATAATTTAGAACAGGAATAACACCATTTTTTAAATCAATAATTTTTGCATAAGTTGTTTTAATTGGATTACCATCAATATCGTTTGTGGCTCTATCGTCATCGACAAATGCTTGAATGAGCGCTAAAGCGGTATCAATTTTTTCTTTGGCATCAGCCATATATATTTCATTGTCATCTCTTAGTTTAGTAAATAAGTCGTAAAGATAAAATAACCCTTTGTAAAATTTTTCCTTAATTTGAGCGCTGGTTAAATTGCTAAAAGCAGTATCGTCGGGAAGGGAATATGGAGAATTTAATTTTAGTTGTTCTAATTCTTCTTCTTTGTTATTCATAATTATTTAACCCCCTTTGAATATTGACTTAATGAATAAATGATTTCGATGGCAGTAAGCACCATATTTGTTGGATTTTCATTTTTAAACTTAAATCTCATAAATAGAACATTTGCTAGTGTTTTATATTTCGTATATAAATGTGGCAACTGATCGTTTAAAAATTGAACTCTTTCAAAAGCAAAAGGTGCGTCAAAATTTAATTGCCTGCTCGCTTTGGTTGCTAATAAATAATCAGCTTGTGAGCGACTTGCAATATAGCCAATTTCTATTTCACTTGCTAAAGATGTGTCGTTGATAATTGTCCACAGCCATATTGTTTTTAAAATTACGCTTGTTCCAAGATTAAATGGTGCTGTAATATATTCTGCTACAACATTATTTTCAATAGAAACTATGCCCGAATATGTTCTTAATTCGTTGTTGTATGCGATAATGTCATATATTACACCAAGACCATTTTCTAATTTAAAGATTTTAGCCCCGTTATCGTTATATGGTTCAGTATTGCAAATATAGGCTTTTGTTTGACTATCGATTAGCCTTGATAGCCGCATTTGTGAATTAGTTGATATTTCAGCAATTTGTTCATTTTCATCAATCAAACAATAAGAATAATTTAGTCCATTTTCGCTGATTGATAATTTTAATTTGTAAGGTAAATGAACAGCGAGATTTGATACATTGTTGTCAACATTATCTACATAAACAACTGCATTATCAATAAAATTAGTTAAGGCTTTTGTTGTTTCGATTTCATTGACACTCCCATCGGAATTAAAACACTTTATTTCAAAGGTATTATCACTTTTTATAACGCCTTGTATTGAAGCGAAATCAACACTTGCTGGGTTGTTTTTAATTGTATTTTCGTGAACAAAATTGCCTATAGCATAATGGATTAAACTAAACGATGGGTCTTTATATTCACTATCGTCAGCAATTAGATAGAATTTTCTCCCATTTTCAATTAAATCAGCATAATTTTTGCTTACAATGATAGTATTATCGCTTTCGCTTAAAGAGGCATAAGAGGTTCCTTCTAAAAACAAAGTAGAACCTATTGGCAGCGCATATCTATTTTTATCTAAATAGGTTGCGTTCATATTGGGGAAACGATATATAGAGCCGTTGTCGTTAGCAAAATATAATTCATTATGATATTCAAAGAACATATTGGCATCGACGCCATCGACAAAATACCATTCATATTCACTATTAGTGTTCCTTAATTCATTATAACCTATATATAAGCCTCTATTTGTTTTGAGATATAGTTTTTCTTTAAAAACAAAAATGAAAGCGTTGCTTAAATCTTCATTTACAATTCTAGGATTTATATAGGTAGAAACATCATAAAGATATTTTAAAGAAGCGTAAACACCATCTTTAGCAACTACAGCTTTAAGGCCGTTTTTAGTTAAAATTAAGGTTTCGCCAACAAAATTAACAATTGTTCGGCTGTTTAAACCTCCTTCGCCACCGTTAAGGTTAATGTCAAACATTGGGAAAACATCTTCTACCAACTCACCGTTTTCACTGATAACAGTTCCAGCATAATTAGTGGCATTTATTAGTTGATATGATCGTCTATATAAAGTAGCTTGATTTTTTGAACTTTCTTTAACAACAATCAAATCACCGTCTCGATATATGTCATAACCGACAATCGCTGTTTCGTCTGTCCCATAAGAGCAGTAATCTAAATCACTAAAATAGGTGTAATCGTATTTAATATTATTGTCATAATTATCGACTTGAGATACATTAACGGCCGAGCTATGGAAGTCCATATTTTTAAATTCTGAATTACCACTAACAAATAAACGGTTATTATAAACAATACCAAAATGCGATTTATTTATCTTATCGGCATTCCCTGCAACATAGTGCGGAAATTGAACAACAATATTTCCGTTTCCTTCGATTGGATTGTCAGTATCTTCAAAAAATATTATATGAGCGTTTCTTATTATGTTGCCGTATTCATCGTTTAAGCCTAAATCCACATAACCTATGCAATCTTCATCAGCATTTGAACCAACATAAATATTTAAACCATAAGTATTAGCGTGGGTATTGTTATTATCTATCTGCACTAAATTCGCTTCAAATATTGGATAATATTTCGTAATAATATTTGTGCCGCTTTCATCATAAATCTCGCCTAATTCGATAGTGTTATCCTTGTGTTTAATTTGCTTGATTAAAGTTCCATCAATTAGTCCAAAGGCAATTTTATAATCTTTGGTTTCTGTATAACTTGTTTGATATTTAATATTAACCGATATTGTGTAAGATTGAGTAGTAGCGAACGAACCTTTAGTGTATGTTAATCTAATTTCTATTTTTTGTGCACTTCTTAATGTCGTTCCTTTTGTTAAAGAAGATAAAAAGTTTCTTTCCTGGAAAGTGTTGCCATCAATGTCGGTCACCAGGAAATAAACACCGCGCGCATCATAGGTTTCTCCCACAAAATAATTTATGTAATCAATATTTTCGTCGAATTGTAATATTGCGCTTTGAACAGCACCATTAGTGGCAACGGTAATGATTATATCGGTTGTTAAAATATCCGTTGTTTCATAAGGGTTTACAACTGTAATTGTGATATTTTTTGAACCATAGTTATTGGGAGCGAGAGAAATGATGTTTTCCTGCAAAGATAAAACGATTTGAGCGTTTGTGGTGTAATTAGTTATTGTTTCCTGGTATCCATTAGCATAATTTGCTTTGACAACCAAACCCTCTAAAGAGAATAAATCGCCGTTAATATAACTTTTCTTAAAAGCATCGCTTTCATAATTGGTGGTGATGCTTGCAAGCGATGGTTTTGATAATTCAATATTATAAGTGGCGGTTTTAGTTATAGAACCTACTTGATATGAAACCGTTATTGTTTTTTGTCCGAAAGTAGTGTCATTTTCTTTGTTAAATACATATCCAATATTGTATGGACTATAGGTGATGTTAGTAGGTAAGGCGTAATCGCTTGAGCCATCATTGAAATATGCAATAACGCTGATATTATTGGCGTTGAACTTATCACCATAGGTAAAGTTCTTTTTACTTGGTTCGTTGTTTATAACAATGCTGCTTAAAATCTTATCGGCAATTTGTAGTGTCCCTAACAAAACTGACTTTTCTTGATAAACAACATAAAGATTTTTACCGTTATGTATTAACTTATTCAAAACGGTTGTTTTGCTAAAAATATCGCCGTCTTCATCGACAATAGATACATCGCTACTTGTATAAGGAATGGTGGTTGAAGTTCCGTTATTATAATTTAATTTGATGCTTAATCCAGCAAGAGTTAGTTGTTGAGTATCAACATAAGAGTTTAGTTCTTTAAAATTACTTGCTTTGATGCATTCTAAGCTTGTTAACGAAATAGAATTAACACTAATGGTTTTTGATTGACTTAATCCGCAATACGATGCTACTAAAATAAATGAACCTGCTTGATTTAAAGCGTATTCATGAGATATATTTGTGTTTCCAAAAACAAAATCAAGGTCGTTAGAAATATCATTGGTTTTAGGGTATTCATTCTCACTCGTGTCGGTCGATACAATTTTGCTGGTGCCACTAACAGCACTTAAATCTAAGATATCATTGACAAAATAACTATCTTGGACACCAGTAAAATTGACCGTTATTTGATCTAGATAGTGTATATGAATGGTGAAATTATATGTTAGACTATCTCCAAGAACATACATATAGGTTATGCTTCCTTGAATTTGATTATGGGAAGTTAATATTGAATTCAAACCTGGACTAATAGTCATCGAATTATCAATTGCCAAAACAGTGTTTTCCCCATTGTTAAAAACAACATTTAAAACACACCCATCAAGGTTAAAATTGGTGTTTTCTTCAAATGATAATTTCGTAATTTGTTCAGCGGTTGCGTTATATAATGTTATAGTTTTTAAGGCGATAACATCTATTTGAATGTTGCTTGTAATGTTAATATTATTAGCATAATTATAAGTGAAATAAACAATTACTTTTTCATTATTTCTGTCTCTACTTGGCTTTAAGCTAGTCAATAAACAATCCGTGATTTCTTGATTATCACTATCATAAAATGTAATATTCAAGTCAGAGATTTCACTAGATGTAAGATTTCTTTCACTATTATCATTATATTTAAAAGTAAATATGTAATCGTTGGTGTTAAAGGCCTCGAAGATTTTATATTTAGTTTTAGGATTACTATTGGCATTAGTGATATTTAACGATGTTATCTTTTTAATAAACAAATTGACAGTGTGAGCTTTGCTATAAATTTTAAATGAAAACGAAATGTTCCCTGCTTGTGAATATGAAAATTCTTCTGCTTGATAGTCGGTAATATTTCCTGATTGAGCTGTTAAAATAGTTCCATTATACTCTTCAACATCATAAAGAATAGAATTTGGATCAAAATATTCGCCGACTTCATAGGTTGTTTTGTTTGTTTTAACATTTCTAATATCTTTAACACCATCAAAAATAACTGCATCTTTGATTGTATAAGAATTATTAACACCATTGACTTTAATAATAATGTCATAAGACGATCCTAAAATATCATCATCATTAAACGATAACCCGCTATGATTGGCAATTGTTGCCGTGAATGAGACATTATTGATTAAATCTCCGTTTAACATATAGCAGGAGACGCTCAATCCTGATACATCGACTTGATTGTTAATTTTCACATATTTGTTCTTAATTGAACCAGCAACAATAATTTCACTATTTGGGTCAATTTGATTAGTTAAGACATTGATTGTAAATTGTTTACTGACATTTGGATTATCAACGCTTGTAATGACAATGTTTTTTAATCCAGCTGTTAATATTGTTCCAAGTCCTGGAGTAATGGTGTATTGGTTAGCGGTTAATATTTCCACTCGATTGTCGGTAGTGTCTGCCTTAACTAGCAGATTGTCGATTTGAAATTCATCTCCTGCGAAATAGGTAGTTGGAACATTTTCCAAAGCAAGAGAAGTAAAATCATATTTAATTACTTCGATGGTTTTGTTAATTGATACGCCATTTTCAGCAAAACTAATTTGCACATTGTTGTAGCCTAAAGCATAATCTTGGTTTGTTGGGTAAGTGATCGTTCCGCTAAATTGTTTGTTAGAACTTAAAATTCCGTTTTCGTAATATCTAGCAAAAACCGTATTAACAGTTAAATCTAAAGTTTTACTGTTTAAAAATCTCAAGCCGTTTGTTAAGGTGTCGTAATATATGTTATTGCTGTAATCTAACTCAACACTATATAAACCATTGATATTGATATAATAACCGCTTTGAAAATTGCGATAATTTATTTGAACAAATTTATTTGAACCCACTGACCAAATTGGTAATGCGATATTGTAATCAGTAATATTTTCACTTCCAGCAACAGTTCCTTCTTGACCATTACCATAGTTTGCTTTAACAACAAGATTATTGTGATTAAATTCTTCGTCGAAATCAAAGTTCTTTTGGACATTACTTGCATCGATAATTACATTATAAATATCATAAACTTTATATGTGGCTGTTATTGTTGTAATCTTCTTTGGCGTTCGCGTAGGAGCAACTTTTATTGTGGCAACTCTTTCACCTACTGAGTTAGTATCAAAGCCTGTAATCTCTGCGTTTATATATTCAGATTGACTAGTATAACCATCTGCAATACCGTTATATTGTATTAAAATCCTTTGTGTTAAACACTCTTCTCCAATTCTGAAGTTATTGTCGTTTCTAGGACTTAAAATCTTTGGTGTGTTATATAGAGAATAACTAAATATTTGGTATTTAAATGGAGTTGAAACATTGCTGTATTTTATGCTTATATAACCATAATTGTTGTATGTTCTAACATACCAACCATTTTCATCTTCGGTCGCGTAATCATAATAGTCTGCCGTGAAATTAGTAATAGTGGTAGTATAGCATTCTATTGTGTCATCTAAATAATAGTTATAATGGCCAATTACTTTTAATTTATCTAAGGGATCTAAATAAGCTCCAACATAATAACTTGTTCTAATATTTTTAGTGTTTAAAGATAATTTTTTGATGGTTGGTAAATAAAATCTGACAGTTCCAAGATTAAAGATTACATTGTTTGCTTCGTAGTATCTCCCTGAAGAAGCAGTGGTATATTTAAACGAAACATTTGCAGTAATATTAAAAGAAACACCGTAATAAGATGTGAAAACATTGCTGGACACAGTTGATACGCTTCTTGTCTTGTCGCTTTCATCAAACACACCATCGGTTCCTAAAGTGAGAGTTCCGCTTTTTGCAATTCCAGTATCGAGTGATGAAAAAGTGACAAAATCATCAGAGAAGAAAATACCTTTTTGAGTAAAATATAAAACCTTAATGGGTAAATCATCAATAAAAATTGTAATTCTTTCCACTTGAACGGTAGAATTTACCGCTTCAATTATTAAAGACGCACCATTTAAGTCGGCTGTGTCGTATTGCGAGCGAATTGGATAAGAAGAATTATAGACATCATAAGACGATGTATAGTAATTTAATTTTAAATTTAAATATGGTGAACCCATTTAATTTTCAACCTTTCTTAACGAAGAAATCGTTATTTTAATGTTATTCAAATCGGTCTTAAATTCTTCTAAAATTGAAGTATCTAATTCATAGTCCCAAAATTGTGTAGTGCGAACACTAATACCATCATCGACATAGGTGCCGCTAACGAGTTTATTTTTACGATATTTGGACAATAAATTTACATCATCTAACAGTTTTTGGCTTGATACCAAACTATCTTTATATGTAATTCCAATAGTAGTGGTCGGAATATATGTATTTTCATCATTTTCAACAGCCTTAAGCGAGTAATCACCGTTATTTATTCGCAAAACATAAAATTTATTTCCGCCAAGTATGTAAAGTCTATGCAAGCCAACAAAAGCAGTTGATTTATAGTTTTCTAATTCACCAGGAACAATATATTTGCTGTCTATAACTTCAGCCATAGGCTCTAGGCGCATTTCTAAAAATGATTTATCTTCACCAATACCTTTAACAAAGAAAAGCAAAGAGCCAATATGAGCAATTACATATTCTTTTTCATCTTCACCAACAAATGACCAAACAGCATTGATGTTTGATTGATTTATTTTTTCTTCAGTGTCGGTTGCGCTTAATTTATAAGGTATGTTAGTTGCTTTTATTAGTTCTTCAAAGCCGGTTCTTTTTTGATTAACTTTATCTTTATAAATTATATTTCTGATCTCTGTGGCGTGGTTGCTAGCAATTTGCGATTGTGCTTCTGTATAATCAACGCCAAAAAATTGTTGAACATTAAAAGATCGTCTGCTATTGAGCTCGCTATTTGCTAATGTAATTTTGAATTTATCAATAAATGCCATTGCTATACCTGTTATCTTCTAATTCTATATTTCGGTCTAACCTGGTCTTGGTGTGGGAAAGTTTCGCCATTATTAACCTCACTAATAAACGCTTCAAAATAATTCAAATAGCGCTTACATCTATCAGGGTCTCTATCTTCAAAAAGTTCACTTTTTGCAAAATAGTTAATATAATTGCAAAGTTCATCACTTAAACCATAAACCTCTTCTAAATCGTCATCGTTAGTCAAAATATCTTCCTCGGTGAAATTTTTTATTTTCCGTTCATAAATGATATTAAAAGGTTTGTTGAAATCTCTTTCACACTTAATGTAAACAATATCGTTTGAACTAAAATTGAGCCAAGAGAGCCAAACAATTTCTTGGTTTTGGTCAACATAGAAAATTGATTTTATTGTCCGTATATCTTTGATGGAAGATATATCATAAATGCGACCATTTTTTTCGTTTGGCTCTTCTTCGCTGATTTTTGGCTCAACGGTAGCGCGCTTTAAAGGGATTTTATGAGCGGTTATTAGTCTAGAAATAGCCTTATTGATTGACAATAAAACATTGTTAAGCTCATTAGAATAAATTGGATTAAGTGCTAATTCACCACTTCTAATATTTTCTGCATTAACAGTCTTATCATCATTATGAAAAGTTTCTTTCAAACAATTAACGACTAAATCGATTAACCGCATATACAATCTCCTTTATTTACATTTTCGCAAATTCGTTTTTTCTTTCTTCGTAAGTTTCACGAATTTTATTTTCGTTTTCTTCCTCTTGCTTTAATACTTCATAAACTTCTTGAGGTATTAAAACTTGCCTGCCGCGTTTAATTGCATACAGTTTGCCATTAACGATAACTTTTTTGTCTTTGTCCCATTCATTTAATGGGTCTACTGGAACAAAGTAAGGAATTCTTTCCTTCTTGTTTCTAGTATTTTGTCCTTTTTCTGCCATTGTCTTATTCTCCTTTTAAGAGTGTTTTTAAGAAGAACACTCAAAACTTCGTATTAAAAATCTTATCTATTAGCCTGAGACGACATCGGTTAAATCGTCTTCCTCTAAGTCGGGAGCTGTAGCGGTTGATGCGCCAACAACATAGCGGCAAAGTGCTTCATCGCGTAAAATACGCGCACCGAAACCATTATGTTTCCAACCAAGAGTAGCGAATTGATTTAAAGCGCCTCCTGCTTCGTTTAACCCGTGATAGATAATTTCAACACCATTAGCGTCAGCAGATGTTCCGTCAATACTTAAAGTGCCAAAAGCGTCACGGCCAAAGGCTAAACACGGGTAATAAGTATATGTGCCGCTGCCCGCTGATGGGGTTCCTGATACTGGTTGAATTAAATTACTTTCAACAATTCTAAAGCCCATAATAGTTCCTACTTCGCCATCAATAACTTCTTTTGGATTGGTATATTTAGAAATATCGATGAAAGACGCATTACTAGCATTAGACTTTAAAAAGTCAGCAATGACTTCAGGTGCTGCAACTAAAATATATTTGCCACCTTCAACAGGTTTTACACCATAGCGTTTAAACATTGCTTTAATCTTAACTAAATCAGCCAATGTGAAAGTTTTGGCAGCAGCAGTTTCGTTGCTGGTCGTGCCATCGGCATACATAACATTACAACCACTTTGAAGTTTGGTATAAATAATATCATTAAGGCGATTAAAAGCGTTTTCACCGAGTAATTCGCTATTAACAACTAATTGATCGTCTAACCCATAAGTTAATAATTTATCGCTAATTTCAACATAAGCGCCTTCCATATTAACTTTGGTTTTAAATTCAACCATTGTGGTCTTTAATGCGGTTGGTGAAACACCTTCTGTTAAAGAAGCAGTGGTTTTTGGTAATTGGTTATAGCGACGCCATGTATAAGTGTCACTATCTGGTCTAAAATTAGTTTTTAGAGCATAACGATAAAAGACATCGTCGTGTAATTTGTTGACTTCTAGCATAAAAGTTCTAGCAGCAACTTCTTTTTGTGAAGCGGTTAAATCGGTAGTTTTAGTCATGTTGGTTCCTAAATTAGCCATTTATAAATTCCTCCTGTTAATTGATTTTTCGCTTCCCACTCTTAATTTCTTCAATATAGGTTTTGAATTCTTCGTCGCTCATTTGTTGAATAGATTTTTTGATCGGATTACTTTCTATCGAACTTGAAGAACCTGGATTAGATTTGTTTCGAGCTTCTTTACTAATTTGTTCTTCAATCTCTTTGTGCATTTCTCCATAAATCTTATTAAATTTGTTAATAACATTTTCTAAGGGGAGAACACCGAGCAAGTCGTTGCTAAACTCTTGAAATTGTGGATTGTTCAAATAGTAATTAAGTTCTTTGGTGGTATGACCTTTAGCAAGATAATCTCTTACTTCTTTGTCGGCTTTGTTTTGTGCTTTTTGCTCTTCGCTTAAAGATTTTTCATAATCTTCTCTTGCCTTTTTAGCAATTTCGCGGCGAACTTTCTCACAATCTAAAGGGTTTTTTGGGTCAAGACCACGATTTTTAACTTCGTCTTGAAGCTCGTAAAACTCATAATCTTCATCTGTCTCTATAGGTGAATTATCAGAGTAAGGATTTTTACCACCTACGCTTTTAATTCTTGCACGCTTATAACCTTCTTTGTCGCCCGCCTCTTTGGCTTTTGCAACATCTCTTTCGTGTCGTAATTTTGCGTATTTAGCGTCTAATTCTTTACTTTGCTTCTGCTCTTCATCAACAACTTTTTTGTCATCGCCTTCGTTAGCGGAATTTTTTTGTGTTGTTTCAGCGTCCTTGCCTTCAGCGTTTTGAGTATTAGTTTCAGCCTCGGAAGATGGTGTTTCCGTTTGTGTTGTCGCCTGATTAGTGTTTTCTTGTTTCACTTTCTCAGCATTTATGGTTTGGTTTTCCATATTCCCCCTTTCTTGAACACTACAAGGGTAGTGAATGTGCATTTACGCTGCGCACCTGCGATTTATCAAAACATACTAAGTATGCTTTAACCATTTCTTATCATTTCTTCGACGCTTGGCATTTTTGTTATCGTTTGCCTATTACTATTTTGTGAAGAATTGTTGGTGTTTGGTTGAGTATTCATTGATTTTCGAATTTCATTAAGTTCTCTTTCTCTTATATCAACTTGCTCTTTAGCGGCATTCATTGAACGAGCAAAGTTTTCTTCTAAGCCTTTTGCATATAGGCCTTGTTGTTTATAAATTGCCTCAAGTTGTTTAACTCTCGACAAGGCTGTTTGTAGCATTTGCTCAAGTTGAGCATTCATTTGTTTGAGTTGGCTATTTTCGCTTGCTTTTTGTTTTTCTAATAAAATTTTAATATCTACTTTTCTACTTTCAGACAATAGTGGATTAAGTGTAAGCCACATTTCAAAAGCGTCAGTGGTCATTTTGTCATAGCCGCCATTTAAGAAAAGTGTATTGATTAAGTCGGCATCAATAATTTCGCTATATTTTGTGCCTTTGCCGCTTTCGCAAACAATATCAAAAATATGACCTTTCCATTCCTCCTTGGGGTTTACACTCTTTCTTTGATAACGAAGTGGCTCGCCTTTAATTTGTGCCGCTTCGCCCTTTGTTATATTGCGATTATCAAAATTTATTATTTGTTCAGGGTGCTTTAAGAAGTCGTCATAAATTTGTTTTTCTTCCTGGTATTCTGCATCTGTTAAATTGATTAAATAATAACTTTCGGGATAGTAGTGTTTATAAAATTGTAAACGAATTTCTGCGCACTCAACAAGGAAACGCCAATATCTATTTTGGAGTATTTCAATTTTTTTATTTCGTTGTTCTTCTAAAATTTGCAAAGCGTAAGCCGTGACATCTTTTAATCCACTCTCGCTAGATACAAGCTCGTTTGTGCCAGTAATCATTTTAGTAATATCAATTAAGTTGATAACATATTGCATCACGCCGCTGTTAAGTTGGTTCCCTTCAAGGCGCTTAATACCAAAAGAATTTCCTGGTGTATAATCGATAAATACGCCACCAGGGGAACCAGTCCAAGTTTGTCCATTAGCGGCGCCGTCTTTCATAATAATGGTTGCCCAAGCAGTGTCTTGAACTTCTTTGGCAATCATTGCAATATTAAAGTTGATGATGCGTTGATTGTCTTCAACATCTTCGATTTCACTACGACCATATAGACAATTTCTTCGCGGCTTTAGCGATAAAATGCAAATTGGGTAAAGCGACATTTTTTCTTTTTCGTCTGCGTATTCTTTACTATTTGATTTTTCTAATTCATTATCTTGAAACGATGGTATTTCAGGGTCAATTTCATAAATTTCCATATCGTCTGGGCTATATTCATAGCCATCATCATTTCTTTTCTTTTTTAATTTATTTTTTAGTTCTTTTTCAGTTATATCAGGATTTAAAGCAGTAGGGTTTACTAAATTGACACTTTTAGTCGACCTTTCCCAATATACTTCGCCATCTATTCTAAAAAATCTTGTATAAGTTGTGACTAAACCGCTGTTAAGAGCTGTGATATCGTTATCATATTTTGAGCGTTTTTCTAAATAATCGTCTGGGACTATATTTGATATAATTTCTTCATAATTCTCAATATTTTTATCAATGAGTTCGCGAACAGCCTTTACTTCTTCGCGTCGACGAAAACCAACATATTTTTGCTTTTGCAAATTGTCTAAACGAGGGTTAGAACAAAAGAAGTCCTCAAATTGAATGGTGTCTAAACATAAGGAGCCTTTTGATTTACCACGAATAAAGTTAGCGTTTTCATTCCAATAATGATATAAGAAGCCAGATGCTCCAACTAAACTATCTAAAACAACCTTATCTTTAAATGCTTCCATTTTAATTGCTTTTTGTTGATATTCATCAAATTTCTTTAAAGCATCAGTCGATATAGTTTTATCAAAGCAAGTAAAGTTTAATGTTGTTGTAGTCCCTAAAATTGTCGCGTGTTTACTATCGACAACCCAGGAACAGATATTTTCCATTGCTCTAGGTAAATCATCGCTATAATCGTCTGGTAATTGTTTGCCTTCATACATTGCCCACCATTCAGGAATGCAAGAAGAAAAACCTTTTTGTTCCATATATTGTTCATGAAGTCTAAAACACTCATACGGTAATGTATTTATTTCTTTATTAAAATTATCTTTTCTTTGATTAGATGTTTTCATTTATCTTGTTTCCTTTAAAAGATGCTTGCATTACAGACAAAGTGTTTTTGGTTGTTTCTTGTAAATTCTTGCGGATATTAAGCACGAGAGTGTCAAGTCTTTCGTTGATGTAATTTTTGTAATATTCCTCTTGTGAATTTAATGCTTTTTCCAAAACGAGAACTTTTTGTTTCAGCTCTTTGTTTTCTTTTTCTAAATTATTTAAACGGCTTAATAAATCATTTTCGTTTAATCCAATGATTTCTAAAAATTTTTTAAAATCATGGAATTTTTTATGCTCTTTTCTTGTCAATATGATATAGTTGCTGATTTCCATAAACCGTGTCCTTTCGATTGTTTATTATTTTTAAGCGCAAAGGGAATATCTTTTTGCTTTTGTATTGCTACATTAACACTTGTTGTTTGTTGGTTAGTTAAAGCGATAGTATGAGCAATTGCAAGCGCCATAACTGTGTCGTCGTGGTCGCTTTGAGTTGCCGCGCCTACGATATAATTTCCTCTTGAGCCAATATCTAAAACAACAAAAGTTAGCATTTCATTTAAAGTTGTTAAATCGTTAAATTCTTCTTCGTGCTCTCTAAATCTTTCTTTAAGTGTGTTGACCATATCCCATTTATTAGAGCCTTGAGTAGAAATACCGTATTGATTTAATGTGGGTTCGTCGTATGCTTGTATGTTTTGGCGAACGTATATTTTTCGATATCCTGCTTGTGCCAGTCTTTTATTAGGGTTTTGCCCCATATTGATTTCAACACCGATTAAAGCGTTGTTGTAGTATGAACCCAAACAATAAAGCAGCATTCCGAATTCATCAGGGTCTAATTTTTGTTTTCTAAAGACCGCGACTTGTTTGCGATTATTGCCATCGTGGCGGATTACTTGTGCTACAAAATAATCTTTGCCATTCAATCCAGCAGGGTCTGCACCAATTACATAAGGATAGCCCTCAATTGGTTTTTCAAAAATTGAAACATCACCATTAGGATTTTCAGCAAAACGGATATTATCAATCTTTATTCTTTGACCATTTTCACTCCAAGTCGCGTCATATTCAAAATTGCCTTTAATTATTTTTTGATGCGAATTTCTTAATTCTTGAATGCGTTTATTTACCATCATTGAATTAAATACGCTTACTCCAGTTGATAAAAACGCTTCTTCAGGATAAGTAGGATTTTCTTGATGGAACAAATCTAAACCCATCGCATCAATTTGTGCTCTTCGCCACATTAGACTTTCTTTAGTCATTCCTTTGTCTTGATATTCGTCTAAAAGTTTTATTTCATCTCCATAAGTTCCGCTATGATAAAGTTCTTGACCGTAATACGGATTGCGATAGTCTTTGTTTTTATACCAAGGTTCAAACCAAGCCTTTAGATTGGAATTATTGTTTTCGTAGGCGTTGATAAATAAATCGCGAAAAAAATTCATTCCTTTAGCGGTGGTTTCAATAAATAACATTGTGTCAGGCGATAAAGCAACAGCTGAGTTTAAAGATGCCATCGCCTCTTGTTGTTTTCGCCACATTGCGTATTCGCTGGCGTGCGCGCACTTTAAAGTAGCACCTCTAGCTAAATCGTCACTAACGGTTTCTACGCTGATTGTCGCCTCATACGAAGTCGAAATAATTGTCCCTCTTTTGTTTGAGTCGAGTTTTGGTTTAATTTGTTCAGGCAAATGGTCGTAAAAGCGTTGATACATTTGAAATATTCTCGAAGTGTGGTCGTCTTTATCACTGATGATTAGACTTTCGCGATACGGAGAATAAATCGTCACAGTAAAAATAATTGCTGCTATTAAAGTAGAAAAACCAATTTGGCGAGCTTTTAAAATTGCGTATCGTATCGGGCGATAATTTTTCCAGTCGTCTTCAATTTGAAGATAGAAACGCATTTGTTGTGGATTTAATTTAAACTTGATTAAAGAAGAGTTTTCATTTTCCCCTTCACTAATTTCTTCTAATAAATTGATTGGTTTTGGTCGGATATATAAGAAGTTCTCAATAAAATCTAAAACGCGTATTTCGTGTTTTAGTCCTTTACTATCGGGGACAAAAATTGAGAAGTTTCTTGTTTTATTCGCCATTTCTATTTATTTTCCGTGTTGTTAGATAAATCTAAAGAATGCAAAAAAGCATCAATAGAATTTCCGTTGGTGGTGATATCGACATTTTTCGTTATCAACCCTGCGGTTTCATAAAGAGCTTTAACATTCTGAGGGGTTGGATTTGCTAAAGTATAGCCAATGACAGACATATCAATCAATTGCTTTGGCGATAATTGTTTACCATCTTTATATGTGAATGAACCACACAACATTTTCGCTAAAGCTTTTTTAGCATCTTCGATTTTAAGTTCTCGACCATTTTCGTAATAGTTAGTTCCAGATAATACTTTTCTAGTTTCATCTGGCATAAGTTCCAAAAATATTTTCGTGCAGAGTTTTTTATTTTCGTCGCTTAAAGTGGTGGAATTTGTTAGTTGGTCGATTACTTCTTTTGCAGTATTTTTCTTTTTCATGAACACTAAAAATATTTATAATTATCAATTTCGACTAAATAGTAGCACAAAAAAAGTTGTGGTTCAAGAAAGTTGTTTGAATTTCTTAATAAGAAAGGTTTAATGTTTTCCCTAATTATTTTATTTTATTAACTCTTTCTTAATTGAAGAATTAATCTTATATATACTCACTCGTTATATATATGCTAGATATTTCTATCTATGAATAATCTAATTTTTATATAAAATACCTGGAATTAGTTAGACCGCATGCGTGTATGCGTGTGAGCACTTAAAAATATGTAAATTGTTCATAAAAAATATTTTAAATAAAGCATTATAAGGACTTAATTTGTAGTATAAATACTTGAGTAATTTGGCGAAATGAAGTCAAAAATTTAGGTTTGTGGGGAGAATGAAAGATTAAATATGAATATACCCCATATCAAAAGAGGGGACTAGGGGAGGGGTGTTTCCACCAATAAGGCGAGAAAAAATCGAGTATTTTTTCTAATTCAAACCCTATGAACTGCTCCGATGACTTAAAAATATCGATAAAATCGATATATTCTAAATGCGTGAGAATTTTATGAGAAAAAATTTAAGATATTATTAAATATATCTTATGTCGTTCTTTGAAAAATGATGAAATCGCTTTTTAAAAATTAAAGAAGATATCTTCAATAATGATAGTTTACTCCATCTATTGTTAACCATAGTTAACTCGAAAAAATACATAAATTTGACAAAAAAAGTTTAAATTTTTTTATAAAATATTTATAAACGAGCAAGAAATCTTTACAAAAATAAAAATTTTCTTGACAAGATTAATTGCTTTATTATATTATAAGATTGCGAAACGAAATCGCGTTGTTGATTTATGGAGGAAAATGTATGAAAGAATTAACAATTAAGAAGTCTCAATTAACAATTGAGCAAACAGCTAATGGTTATAATATAACCATCAAGAAAGGTTCTATCGTAGATAGAATTAAGTCCAGCGGCAAAGATATGTTATCTCTAAGAGATAAATATTGCGAAGACGATAAGATTACTTTAAAAGAAGATATTTCTTTTAAATCATTATCTGGAGCCGCATCTTTTATTCAAGGGGCTCGAACTAACGGCAATAAATATTTTTCAAAATATTTAGCCAAAAACTCTTCTAATAGTCCCAAAGACGAAAGCGTTGATACTACTATTTTTAATAGTAGTAATCAAAAATCGCCAAAAGTCAAGAAACCAGTATCTATTGATACTGAAGAAAAAAAGACGCCAGCCTCAACCGCAAAGCAAGCGTCCAACACGGGTTTAGTTAAATTAACTAAAACCGATTACAATGCATATTGTAAACAATTTTCGAAACTAACTCAAGATTTAAAATCTTTTATGAAAGATTTTTACTACGAGTTAGACAATCGTCAAATAAATGTCTTGCTATCGCAAGACGCTCCTGATTGCATCAATTATATAAAATCATGCATGATTTTATCGGGCGTTGACGAGAACATTGTGGCTGATTTAGATAATAAATCTAAATCAATCGAGTGGGAAAACCTCAATAATAGAATTATTGAATGGCGAAATTTAAACTTTACAAAAGCCGTTAATAAAAGATTGCAAATCTTTTTTGGTAAACCTGGATTAGGTAAGACTACCGAGGCTCATCGTATCGCGGTGATGCACGATAAACTAGCCGATGCTAGAAATGTATTAACATTTCAAGCAAGCATGGGCTTAATGGCTGAAGATTTATTTAGTGCTTACAACCCCGTATCTAAAAGATACGAACTAACTGCAATCGGCATTGCTGCCAAAGAAGGGCGATGCGTTATTATTGACGAAGTCAATAATTTAAACCCCGATTGTTTAAGAGTGCTCCAAACCTTGCTAGATAATAGCAAGACGCTCAACGACAATCATGGTTTCGGCGATATCGAAATTAAAGAAGGCTTCATGGTAATATTTACCATGAATGAAAAAACTAATGACGGCAGATTTACGCTCCCTGATGCGTTAATTTCAAGAGCGTTTAAAGTTATTAACTTTAATAAAGATTTCACGCCTGAATGGGTCGGCTTCAATAATGTCGAGGTTAAATAACAAGTTATTTAAAGGAGGAAAATTAGAATGCAAAAGTTTACTTTTGAAGAAGTTAAGGACAAGGTCGCGGCAATCGCTCCGACCTTGCCAATCGCCTATTATTTAAGAGTTAAAACTCTTAAAGTCAATGTAGACAATATCGCCGAAACGAGTTATATCTCGTTTGATAAAAACGGAAATTCTCAAATTACAATCGCTGTTAAAAATGTTTATGATTTTTACAAAATCTTAAACACCCAATTCGAATTCGAAGAAACAATAAGAATGCTCGTATATCACGAGGTCAGCCACGCAATACTCACCGATATAAACACACTAACTCCAAAGTATATCAATCAGGTCGCCAGCACTTTACGCTCTTGCACATCATCGAGTATAAATATTAAATATTTATTAAATGTTCTCGAAGACGAGTTCATTGAAACCATTCTCAACGGTTATTTCATGGGGTTTTCGTTTACGAAATTCTCGCGAAATATTTCTCCGTTTGACAAAAAAAGAGCATTGAATAGTTTCGAAAATTTCTTTTTCTACATCGTAAGAACTCACGATTTAGACAATATAATAATATTAGATGCAGGGCTCAAGCTATTAGACTTGTTTATTAGAGCGTATCAGAAACGAAAGAATGCTCAATTACATGCTCGCGTTATTTATGGCTTATATGGATTATGGACGCAATATATTGCCGCGTCTCAACCAGAAGCTCAACCAGAAGCTCAACCAGAGAACAACCGCGAAGAGCAAGAAGAAATTATTAAGCATATTATCGATAATAAATACTATCAAGAGACGGGCGTTATTCCTGCGAATTTCGATTTCGAATTAAAAGCTCGCTCAATCATATTTTCAAAAATTGGCGGGCAAAAACCGGCTTCCAAAAATATAGCCTATGGCTATTCTGGTAAATTGTCGGTCAAGAAATTATTAAAAGATTTCAACAACGAGGGGCGCGTTTTCGAAAGAAATAGTTCGAATGCTCAAGCTCAAAAATCTATGCTTAACGGAAAAATACTAAATATCTGGCTCGACAATTCTGGGTCGTTTGAGCATAACGATTTCGCCTTTAATTGTATTAGCGAAGCGCTCAAGCATATTGAAAAAGAAATACCATCTTTTACATTTAATGTAATTAGAATGAAGAATGGTCGCTTGAGTATCGCATCTGACAAGCGTTCTAATTCTGTTTTCGGAAACTATGCCATCGGCCAATTTGAAGAAACTCTTGAAAATCTTAAAACGGTTTACAAAAAAACTCATCAAGACAAGAATGCTAAAATTATTGATATCGTATTATTTGACGGTCAAGAAGTTTACGCACGAACAAACCTCCTCCATAAAACTCCTGTATCAATTTTAAAGCCATATTTTAACAACAATCAAACGATAATGATTGTTGAAAAAAGCAATGTTGAGCCTTTAACAAAAAGCCTCAAACAAGTCAAACGCATTATTTGCGAAAATGTCAATTACGCTTTGCGTTTAAAAGAAAATATTTTAGAAAGCATGAGGGTTCTCTTTTAGAGAACTCTCACAAAGAGGAAAATAAAAATGTTTACAAAAAATAAAAATTCTGGATATTCCGGATATTCTATGAGTAATCGTGCGGTTGAAGCTTACGATAAAGGCGAAAAGCCGGTGAGCAATTGGTCTAAACAAGCAATTCTTGAAGCGTATCCTGAAGAAATTGCCGAAAAACTCAAGAAATTTAATTTAGAAACTTTAAGAAATAATTGTTTAAAATATTCTAGTTGGCATCATACCAGCAAGTATTGTAATGAAACCGATTTTTATGAGATAATCGAAGATATCGATTTAGACAATATAACGATTTTTGAAAATAAAAAATCTAAATTAGAAGCTGAAAAAAATACTTACTATCATGGCTCGTATGAAATTAAGATTTTTCACCCTTACGCAAGACATAAAAAAATGGATATTAAAGTAGAATATTTCGCGAATGCTATAAAGAAAGGAAATTGGCTCATCATTAACGCACATGGTGATAGAAAAAGATTTGATTTATGCGAGATCGAAAAAACAACGAAAAGAAGATTATCTGATAAGGAGGCTCAAAAGTGGTTAAGCAGAAAATAATCTTATCTAATGAAGAAAAATTGAAAGTTCGTAGAAAAAGGAATAATGAATATTTTAAAACTTCGAAAGGAAAAGCGGCTCAAAAAAGATACTACTCTAAATTATACCAAATAAATATTAAATTAAATCCAGCCGATAAATGCGAAGAAAAAATTATCGACATCTTAAAAGCTCAAAAGTCCGCAAAAAATTATATTAAAGACTTAATTATTAAAGCAAATAATTTTGCAAAAAACAACGATTAAATCGAATGAATAATTACAAACGGTATTGCGAAAAACAACAATATCGTTTTCTTTTTGCAAACAAAAATTGTCGGTTGCCAAATATTGCTATAACAATATTGGTCATAGTTATTTTAGCAAAATTTTTAAAAATGTCTCAAAAGTGTCTCATAAGTGTCTCACGAAAACAAAAAACACCGAATTTATCGGTGTTTTTAACGCTCTGGAGCAGGCGACGAGAATCGAACTCGCAAATTCAGCTTGGAAGGCTAATGTTTTACCACTAAACTACGCCTGCAATGATGCGTTAATAAATATATAATATTTTTTACAAAGTTGCACTAAAAAAATTAAGCAATTAATTCTTTGATGCTTCTTAAAGGCAAGAAACCAATTTGTTTTTTAACGATTTCACCATTTTTATAATAGATTAATGAAGGAATGCTGGAGATATGATAATCTTTAGCAATCATAGGGAAATCATCGACATTTATTTTGATGATTGATAAATCTTTGTCTTCGTTAGCTAATTGTTCTAAGATTGGCGCAAGCATTTGGCAAGGTCCACACCAATCAGCGTAAAAATCTATTAAAACTCTCCCTTCCTTAATCAAGTTTTTAAAATCTTTTTCATTTTCTAAATGAATCAACATCTTTCTAACTCCTTTCTACATATATATTAAATAAAAAATTAAATAAATGATAATAATATGCATTGGATAATACAAATAGGAGGAATATTTAAACCATTTTGTGTTATAACCACGATAGCCATTATAAAAGAAAAAGAAAATGCCAGCGAAGATTGACCAAGTTTGAATATTTGAATAGTATGGATCAATCTTTAAATAAGATAAAAAATAAACGATGATGTTAATTACTAATAAAACGACAATGCTTATAATGTTGACATAAACTTGATAATAACCATTTCGATAGGAATTATCAAAAGGAACATTTCCTAAAAATTCTTGCGTTTTTCTTTTAGCTAGCATATGTCCTAAATAGATTCCTAAAGTGAGGAAAGTTGCAAAAAGCGAATAATCACCTCTTAAATAAAACGGAAACCATTCGATGATGATATTAGGGTTTAATGTTTCATAAACATCGACCCCAAAAGATAAAGCAGAAATTAATAGAGGAAATATTGCTAAAAATCTTAGGCTTTTCTTTTGATGCAATAAAAAATATAAGATTGTTCCATTGATCAATAAATCATTGAAAGCAGGGATTAAGCTATTGTCGTGATTGATAAAATAATAAATGAAAATCATCGCTATATCGATGGCGATAGCCATGATGGCTAATCGCAATAAATATTTGCCGCGATGAGTTGATTTAATCATTCCTTCCACGAGCATATAGATAAATAGTGGTAAGGCAATTCGCCCGATGACACGGAAGATATAACCAATTAAATATTGGGTGGAATCTTGGCTATTAAAAGAACACAACATTACGCCTAGATGATCAATTGTCATCGTGATTATGGCGATGATTTTTAAAGCGAATTCATTTAAAAATTGAAATTTGTATTTTGGGACGATAACTTCCATATTTAAAGAACATTTTCTGGTAGTAAAGACATGATGATTGTCATCATTATCGAAAGCATATTATTAGCGATATGGCATAGACTACTAGAAGCAAAGCCGAATTTATCATAAAGGAATGTTAAAACAAAAGCGGCAGCTAAATAACTAGGCAAATTGATTAATTCATTAATGTAAGTGCCGCTAGTAAAGGAATAAAAATCGAAATGAATCAAAGCGAAAATAATCATTGTAATAGCGTAGGCTAAGATTGTATTGATGCGTTTAAAAAAGGAAAATAGTCCTAAGCGATAAGTCATTTCTTCCACTAGTGGTCCAACGATGCCAAAAATTAAAATCGACAAAATAGGATACATTGGAACGATAGAATTAATTGCTGACTCGTTCGCATTATCGCTAATTGGGTAAATTAAGCCGATGATGGTAAGATAGACATAATTGAACATTAAAATAGCGCCTAGCCCAGCTAGCGCAAAAACATAAGGCTTATAACCCTTAAAGCTTTTTAATAAAGGTCGATATTCAGGTAGTAGCGATAAAAGTAGAGCGACAAATACAATCGCATAAGTAAGAAAATTAATGATAGCAGTGGCCTTTAACTCATTTAAATCAAAGGATGAAAAAATTGCGGAAATAATTGTTGCGACGACACTCAATAAAAAAGCGCCGATAACAAAGATGATTATTTGTCGCCAAAACTCGTAATAAGTAACTCCTTCAAATCTTTTGCGATCGCGAGTCTGATTATTTTCTTTACAATGGGGACAATAATCGAGATGATTATCGTAACCTTTTTGACATTTTTCACAAATTTTATTTTTAATAAACATTTTTGAAACACCACAATATTACCACAAGATTATAAAAGTTAATAATAAATATACTTAAAACTCATCATTTGGAAATAGAAAATCAAGCAGTTTTTAATGATATGAAGAACTATTAAGTAGAGGATAGATAGAAATTTATTAAATTTGCATTTATTTTTCTAAAATCTTTAAAATTTTTATTGTAGCTTATAACGCTAATATGACTAGATTTAATAGTAGCAGTAATTATAAGATGGTAAAGTATTACAAAAGCAAAAAAATTTCGATAATATCGAATGAAATGACAAAAAATCAATTTTTTGATTTTGCTTTGTTTTAGCCATTTTATCTATTAAGTAGATAACATCGAAGATATAACTTATATAAATAATCAAAAATAAAAAAATACGCGTAATATTGACAGAGGGGGGGGCTCTTATATTATTTAAATACTTAACATAAGAAGGAGGAAAAACAATGTTAAGAAAACTTACCGCTCTATTAGCCCCAACTCTTGGCTTAGTAGCTGTTGTTGGTGCAGGTTTCTCGGCTTGGTATTTTGGCGTTGACGATGTTGATAGCACTGTTAATATGGACGTCGAATTAACTGAATTAGCTGATGGCACTGGTAAAATCACCGTCAATGATAGTGGTGTAACATTAAAGCTAGTTCTCGATCAAGGTGGCTTTGCTAATAAAGATGATGTTACTAAAGGTATCTCGGTTGTTAATACTAGTAGTGATGACGCTGTTGTTAGTGATTTAGCAGCTAGTTATACCATTTCTGAATCGGATTATGATGAATTAAATTCAGCTGGTACGCTTCCTACCATCACAACAACTATTACCATTCCTAGTGCTTTAGCAAATTATGTGACTGTTAAAAATAGTGCTACTTGGACTAAAGGCGCTGATACTACTACTGGTGATAAAACATTCGTTCGTACTAGTAGTTTCCCTCTAAGCCCTTCGGGCAACGAATATGTTGTTGATTTAAATGTTGATATGAATACAACTGATGGTGTTAACGAATTATTCCAATATGTCACTGGTAAAAAGCCTACTAATACGGAAGCTTATAATTCCATGTCCACAGCTTTAGCTACTGTTGGTGACATTACTATTACTTTTGCGGCTACTTTTGCTACTAATAACTAATTAGTGTTCAAGTAAGCTCTCTATTTATTATTAATAATTAATTATTGTTTCGTGCGATGAGTAATGAGAATTTAATTAGAATTGCTTTCTTTGTTTCCATCACTGTCATCATTGCGATGACTGTGACTTTTTCTTTGCTTTATTTTGTCTATGCAAAATATAAAAGAGAACATATTAAAAATGGTCACGAAGACCAAAAGCTCATCGATGATTTAACTGGCAAAAAACATTCTAAAGTCGATAATCCTATCAAACTTAGCGTTTGGTGGAATAATTTAACGAATAAAAATTCTGCTATTAAAGTTGAAAGTAAGGAGACTATTCAAAGCGAGAAACCTGCTTCTTACCTTGAACTAATCGCTAAAAAGGAGAAAATATCCAAAATATCAAAGATTGTATTTTTATCCCTTTATGGTGTCTTTGCTGCTTTTATTATCGCTTTGATGATTACTTCCATTACTTATCGCGTGAATGGCGATATGCTCTTTATTAATGATACGACCTATTTGACTATCAAAACACCTTCGATGTCGGTTGTTCATAAAGAAAATACTTACATTCAAGAAAATAATTTAGATAATCAAATTGAACAATATGCCTTAATTAATGTTAAGCGCGTTACTAGTGTTGATGAGTTAAATATTTATGATGTTGTAGCTTTTAAGGCTAATGATTTAATTTATGTTCATCGTTTGATTGAGAAAAACGAAGGTAGTGATGGCGAAATCCTTTTAACTTTTAAAGGTGATGCGAATAATGGCTCATATTCTTTTGAAAAAGGTGTCTCGTTTGATAATGTCATCGGAATTTATGATGGTTATCAAAGCCTCTTTTGGGGTGCGATGATCACTTATTTACAATCTAATATTGGCATCATTGCGATGACACTTGCCTTGGTGTTTCTTGTCAATTTAGAAGTGCAGGAAGAATTGATCGACCGCGATTATTCAAAACGTCTAAAATATTTAGCTACAAAACTTGACAAGGAGCAAATAAATTAATGTTCAAATTATCGTCATTATTAATTGGGGTAGGCGGAACAATTACTCTTGTAGGCGCTGGTTTAAGCAGCTGGTTTTTTATCGATGGTGCCTCAGATAACATAGAAGCTTCTTTTAATGTAAATGTCGATTTGAAAGGCCTTGGTAATTTTGGTGATTTTCTTATCGATGCTCCCAATTTTATTATCTTTGAAGAAGGAAATAACCCCTCTTCGTTAAGCGATGGCTTGAATTTCTATCAAAAAATATATGATGAAAATATCATCGATATGGATGGTTATTTTGGTTTATCCTTATTAAATCAATTCAGCATCCAATTTCTTCCTTCTGAAGAGTTTGCCACTTACCAATATAATTTAAAAATAAGATTTATTATTAATGGTTTTGAAATTGATGGTTCACCAATCATCACTACGACTAGTTTATATAATTCCCTCGTTGATGAAAATGACCCTAATGAGGCGATATCGTTTACTAGTTTTGGCGAAGAATACGATCCTAATACAATGACATTAACAATCAATCTTCTCGATTATTTTCAATACGCTTCTATGGAAGTTAAGCCCCACGATATAGATAGTTATAAAGCTTTGGTCGCTTCTTTAAATACTTCAAATCATTTTGTGACTATTGAAGCTTATGTTGAGGTCATTTAGATGAAGAAAAGATTATTGAAGTATTTATTGATTGTTCCAATCTTTATGATGCTACCTCTAAGCGCGTATTCTTTGTTTTATTTTGAAACGACGAAAGATGAGACAACTATCGACACTGATGTGCGCATCGATGATATTGCTGAAAATTATACTTTTGCTAGTTCAACAAAAGTTGACATGCCGACTTACGATATTTATTTTTTTCCTTCTTTACTATATATGGACACCAGCATATTCGGTGAAAAGCCCGAAGAATATGACGGCTACCTTTTAGCGGATAATAATGGTGGTGGCTTAACGCGAGTCGGTAATACTAATAATGATTATTATGATAGATCGCTTGCTATCGGTAGTAGAAGCACTGCTCCTAATTACTATGTTAACTCTTATAATGATAGAAATGACCCTGATACAATTTATGGTAAATCATGGGAAATTAATGGACGAGATTATGGGGTAGTAGATGAAGAAAAAATTAACAGCCAGTATAACAATTACGGCGAAGGTCGATATCCTCGAAACATGTATCGGCAAGAACGTTTCGGTTATTGGCCTAATAAAAATCTTGACGATGGCCGCTTTTTACCAATTAAGTTTGAAGGTGTTGAACAGTTATCATCCTATTTATATAACCAATATATCGTCGATCCATTATGTTCGATGAATGATCCTGGCAACTATTATGTTTATTATTTTGCTGGTTGGACCTATAAGTTGCTTAATGGCGAGATGCCAGTTGATCAAGAAGATGGATATAGCCTCATTCAATCAATGTTTAGAAATAGTGATAATCAATGTATTTTTGATATTTTAGAAAATCCCGCTAACTATGCGGATGATGATGGCGTTATTCGTTTATATCCTTATTTTGTTGGAGAAGGAACTTATGATTTTTATGCTAATAATGACAGTACACGTATAAATATAAAAGTTAACGATGATAGAGACATCAAACGCTTTGTTTTTACAGGTGAAACGCATGAAAATATTACTTATACAACTGGTGGTTGGTTTGATGAAAATCATGTAATATCTAATATTAGCTTAGCAGTTTCGTATAATGTTCAACTTGATAGTAATAAAAAAATTAGCATCCACTGGATGAAAAAAGATGATTATAGCGGAAACGAATGGAATAATAATGTATTTGAAATACCTAGCGAAGATATTGTAAAGCTATATGGCCAAGGGTTATATAATTTTTACATCGCGGTTGGTTATAATGGTCAAAATTGTAGTGTACGCGAAAGAAATATCGATTTAGATGAATTTTATAATAAGTTATCTTTTAATAATTTTGATTCTATAAGTGCTAAAAACATTATTAAGTATAATAAAGCCTACGGTGATTCAGGTGATGGCTTGCATTCTAGTCATGGACATATGGGAAATAATCGAGCGCCTTTAGTTATCGGGTTTGAGAAAGTCACCGATATTAAAATTATTGAAGGAATAGATACAAGCGGCAATTATAATGATTATATTGAAAGCGTTTATCCTTCCAGTGCGAATTTTTCCCATACCAATTTAGTTAATATGCCTTACGCCTATTTAGTGCGAAACATTGATTTAAGTGACGATGTGAATAAATCATTTCAACTTCGTTTTGGAGAATATTACATTTCGGGTATTTCATTTAATGAACCTACTGATAGTATCTTAGTCCCAATCGAACAAGGCTCATCGACTACGCAGGAGTTTGTTCCATACGCTGATTATTTTTCATTATCTAATATTAATGGCCAAAATTTCTTTTCGGTCAAAAGTGAACTTTATTATCATATCTTCGACTTTTTATTAATTTATGAAAATGGCAGTTTTAGTTTTTATGTCTATCGCCACACGGACTTCTTTGTAAAGCTATATGGTAGTGATATCACATTAGATCATGACGCAGAAACTGGAATGGTTTTACATAGTAATATCCCTTCGATTTGGGAGAATCGTTATGGGGCAAGCCAAGAAATTAATAGTAGTGATGTCAACACTAATAGTGATATACATGGTTCTTTCTCTATCGAAAACACCATCCGTAATCACATTGTTACTTTAGAAAATAATACTTTAAGTGAATATGTTTTGTTAGATCATGTTACTCAGTCTATAGTTGGTTATTTTGACGAAAATGATAATTTTATTTTTCGTTCATTTATCGTCAATAAAAACTATATTTTAGAACTACATTATATTCCTGATTTAATCAAGTCTTTATCTTTAGATTAATTTATTTTTATAATTAATTGTGTTTGTCATTAAAGAAAATGTCGTTCATCGATTAACTATTGAAAAATCTGAATTCATCGCTTTATTAATTAAGATTAATAATCCATCAGAAGTAAATTATTATTTAAATAAAGCGAAAATAGATTATCCCAAAGCTAAGCATTATTGCTATGCCTATATTTATCATCAAGAGAAAAGATTTAGTGATGATAAAGAACCTAGCGGGACAGCTGGTAAGCCTTTATTAGCGTTATTAGAAAATAATCACTTAGATGAAATCTTAGTAATTGTTGTGCGCTATTTTGGGGGAATTCTTTTAGGAGCATCTCGTTTATTGAGAACTTATAGCACAGTTGCAAAAGAGGCAATTCATTTAGCGACCATCATTAGGAAGCAAGAATATTATCACTATCAAATCATCTCAACTTATGAAGATTATCATGTTTTAAAAAATTACTTGGTCAAAAACCAAATAATTACAATTAACATCCGTTACGACATCCTCATTCATCTTGAAATTTATTCTTTAAGCGATCTTCTCGTTGATTTAAAAAATAAATTTCCTAATCTTAATATTTCTTATTTAGGTAAAAAATATTATGGGAATTAGTTGCATCTAGATTTACGAGGCATAGAATTATCACTAGTAAAGGAAAAAAGAAAATGGAAAAAGAAGAATATCTTATTAGAAGAGAAAACCTCATTAAAAAATTAGAAAATAATAGCGTTGCAATCATCTTTGGAGGAGTGGCAAAAAAGTCGAGTGAAGATGCGACTTATCCTTTTGAAATAAATCGCCACTTTTATTATTTAACTGGCATTGACCAAGAAAATTCTGTCTTATTAATCATTAAAACAGAATTCGAAGTGCAAGAATTTTTATTTATTGATGAAAAAGACCCTAAAGTGGAAAAATGGATTGGTATTAAATTATCCGATATCGAAGCGCGAAATATCTCCGGGATTAAAAATGTATTATTCCGCAATTCCCTTAAAGGAAAAATTGAAACTATTTTCGACGAAAATGGCTCTCATTTTGGTTTAATTAGAAACATTTATTTAGATCTCTCTAGCGAATTAAAGATTGCTAAAGATTTAGATACCATCGAATTAAAAAAACGTCTTTTAGAAAAATATCCCGCGCGTTTTAACGTTTTAGATATTTATCCTTTGATTACTAAAATGCGCATGAAAAAAAGCAAGGAAGAAATTAAGATGATCGTCGAAGCGATTAAAACGACCGAAGTTGGTTTAAAAAACGTGTTGAAAGAATTAAGCGAGGGTCGCTATGAATATAATATGCGTAATGTTTTTGAGTTCCATGTCAAAGAAGATTTGAATTCCTCTTTAGCTTTTCCTAGTATCGTTTCGAGTGGTAAAAATTCAACAATTCTCCATTATGTCGCTTGTAATGATTTATTAAAGCCAAACGAATTGGTCTTACTTGATGTTGGCGCGGCACATAAATATTATTGTGGGGATATCTCTCGCACCTATCCGATTAGTGGAAAATTTAGTGAATTACAAAAGAAGATTTATAACATTGTTTTAGGATGCAATAAAGCGACGATTAAATTCATGCGTCCCGGGTTAACTTTAAAAGAAGTCAACGATTTTGCTAAAAACTATTTAGCTGAAGAAGCTTTTGCCCTTGGCTTAATTAGCGATATCAACGAGATTAATCAAATCTATTATCATAATGTTTCTCACCATCTGGGCTTAGATACCCATGATGCTTCTTTTCGCGAGATGCCTTTAGAAGAGGGTAATGTCATTACCTGCGAGCCAGGTTTATATATCGCTTCATTAGGAATAGGTATTCGCATCGAAGACGATGTTTTAATTACCAATAATGGTTCGGTAAATTTGTCGCAAGACATCATTAAAGAAGTTGACGATATTGAGAGATTTTTACTCGCAAAATAAGTTTATTATTTATCTTTTTTATCGCACTTTTTCCTATTTATCTCTTTTTTGTATTTATTGTATAATTGATTTATGGAGAAATACATTTTAGCAATCGATCAAGGAACGACATCGACGCGCGCTTTACTTTATAACCACCAAGGCGAGGCTACTTTTAAAGCGATGAGAGAAGTTAAATGCCTCTTTCCTAAATCTGGCTATGTTGAATCAAACGCGATTGAGATTTGGATAAGTGTCGTCGATGTTATTAACGAAGTCCTTATTAAGGCGAATATCGATTTTACTCAAATTGATTCGATTGCTTTAACTAATCAAAGGGAAACGACTGTCATGTGGGAAAAAGATAGTGGTAAGCCCGTTTATAACGCGATTGTTTGGCAATCGCGACAATCTGCTGATATCTGTGCGCGTTATGAAGATAAAAAAGAATATATTCAAGCTAAAACTGGCCTATTAATTAACCCCTATTTTAGCGCTTCTAAAATTATTTATATCTTTGAAAATGTTCCCTCAGTCAAAGAAAGAGCTAAGCGAGGAGAAATTCTATTTGGAACGATCGATTCATGGATTTTGTATCGTCTTAGCAATGGAAAAGTTCATAATACTGACATTACAAACGCTTCTAGAACTCTCTTATATAATATTTATGAACACCGTTGGGATGATGATTTATTAAAATTATTTGATATTCCGCGTGCGATTTTACCTGAAGTTAAACCATCAAGTTATGATTATGGCGTTGCCTCTTATTTTAATGATTATACGCATATCCATGCTTTAGCTGGTGATCAACACGCGGCGTTATTTGGGCAACATTGTTTCAATAAAGGCGATTTTAAAAATACTTATGGCACGGGGTGTTTTATGCTCTTAAATACTGGAAAGACACCTATTACTTCGCAAAATGGTTTATTGACGACAATTGCTTGGCAAATCGGAGATGAAATTACCTACGCTTTAGAAGGATCGGTATTTGTTGGTGGGGCGGCTGTTCAATGGCTAAGAGATGGTTTAAAAATCATTCGACACGCCTATGAAAGCGAATCTTTAGCGTTAGAAGTAAATGATAGCGAAGGTGTTGTGGTAGTTCCTTCTTTTGTTGGACTAGGGACACCTTATTGGGACGATGATGTTAAAGGAGCAATCTTTGGGTTAACGCGAGCGACAAAAAAAGCCCACATTGCTCGTGCGACTTTAGAGGCGATTGCTTTTGAAAGCAAAGATGTCATCGAGGTGATGAAGAAAGATGCTGGAATTGATATTAAGGAACTAAGAGTTGACGGTGGAGCGACCGCGAACGATGTGTTAATGCAATTTCAAAGCGATATTTTAGGGGCAAAAATCCTAAAGCCAACCTCTTTAGAAACAACTTCTTTAGGCGCGAGTTATTTAGCGGGATTAAGTTCACATTTTTATCGCGATATTAAAGAAATAGTTTCGCTAAATAAAATTGCTAAAACGTACACGCCTAAAATGTCTAAGGAGGAAATTAAAAGGCGTTATGATTTATGGTTATTAGCAATTAAAGCTACACAAACTTTTAAGTAAATGAATAATAACATTATTATCCTAAGTAAAGAGCAATTTATTAATCTAGGAAAGCAGCTGCGCTTTCGCGAATGGTTTAACATTGATTATTTATATGATTTATATGTTGATGCTTCAACTTCCGCTAAAGAAATCATCGCCCAAAAATTACTAGGGCGATATATCCCCCTTAACCCCGTCGTGTTAATTTTATATCTTACTCACGAATACGCTTTTTTAAAGTCAATTAAAAATTATGATGATAATTTTTTCAAGCGTGAAGAAGTGAAAAATAAAATAATCTCGTCTTCTTTAGATAAGTATTTTACTAATGAATATTTTTCATTTAAAAATGAAGGGGCAGTTTCAAAATATTTACCAGAAGTATCGACATTAACGCTTTTTTTAAATTTTCTTTTAGGCGTATTAAAAAAGTACTCTTTAAAAAACCCTAAAGATACTTTGCTTATCGATATCATGCAAAAAGGCTTTTTGATGATGAAAGCGATGTTAGACTTAATTATCAATGGTTTTGCCACTGAAGCATTTTCAACGTGGCGAACCCTCCATGAAACCGAATGCATTTTAAAAATTTTATATGCATATCAAGGAGAGGTTATTGAAGCATATTTAAGACACATGCAATATGCAATTGCTTTTCGTGGCGGGCTATCTAATCAAGAAGAAACTGATAAAATCTTCCAAGAAATTAAAGCGAAGATGTCTAGCCATAATTTAAAGAGCAAAGACATGAAAAAATTTATCGAATATGGTTATTTGTATGCTATTAAGGATAATGGTTTAGATGAAAATATTAAGTTGAATTTTCGCGATGGAGTGGAAAAGTTTGCCAAACTGAATAACTATGCGAAAACTTATGAAATGGCAAGTGAAATCGCCCATAGCTCTCCTATTCTTTTTTATTCTAGACAAAATTATTTTTACCATTTTACATTGTTAAATGTTTACGAAACTTTTTTCCGTATGGAAGAGATGTTTTATGGCATTTATCAGAAAAAATCGTCATCAGAAGAAATTAAATATTATTCCTTGATGCGAAAAGAATACTTGCAAGAATTGATTCTTATCCACCAAAAAGAATTAGCAGTTTTTAAAGAAATAAACCAAAAGAAATCATAGCGAAAAGAAGAAAAACCCCGCTGTTAAAGCGGGATGTTTAATTAGCTAATAATTTTTGGATTTATGAACCTTCATAGCAAGAACCGCCAATAAATTCGCGGATAAGTGAGTTGCATGGCACCCATTCATCTTGCATATCGATAAAATATTTTAACATGCGAATTAATCTTTCGGCGGTTGGAAAGTATTCGCTTTCTTTGTCAATTTTACTTAGTAATGGCAAGGCGTATTTTTTCATCACTGGTAGTTCATAAGAAAGCATGGAGTTAAAGACGAAATCAGCGTCTTCTTGGGTGTCATAAATCCATTTGAATTCTCCTCGACGAACACTTGGCCACATTCCTATTGTTTCTTCGGCGGAGGCGTTACGGAATTTATAATCGCGGACAATGCGGCGTAAAAGCCTTAAATCAGTCAAAGAAATTGGATTATGATTATCTAAATTAATTTGGGCGGAAGGAGCAATATAAATTTTATATTTTTGATGTTTTGGAATTAAATTAGTTAAACGTTCATTTAAGGCGTGAATGCCTTCAATAATAATCGGCTGATCTTCTTGGACTTTCAAGATGCGACCGGGGACTCTTTTACCTAGTTTAAAATCGTAGTGAGGAAGTTGAACTTCATCACCAGAAATTAAATCTAAAATATTTTGGTTAAATAAATCGATGTCGAGAGCCTCTATCGATTCTAAATCCGGCTTTCCATCTTCATCTAATGGTGCTTCTTGTCGCGGCAAATAATAGTCATCAATCGAAATGCGAATCGGACGAATTCCGCGAGAAATTAATTCAACTCTCAATCGGTTAGCAAATGTTGTCTTCCCTGAACTAGAAGGACCAGCAATACAAATTAAGCGGACATCAGAAATATCGTGATAGATACGATCGCCAAGCTCAACAAACATTTTATTATGGCGAGCCTCGCAAACATTTAAAAATTCAATTTCGCCATCTTCTTTAATGCGTTCGTTGATGCCGCTGACGGTATCTGCTCCCGTCGTAACTGCCCATTTATGAACTTCCTTTAAAGTGCGGCCAAATATCGGCGCATCATCAAATGGTGGTATTATACCGCCACATTCAGCGCGTGGATATTGTAGTAAGATACCCGGAGAATATAAACGCAGTTTAAAGTTTTTTAAATAGCCTGTCGAAGGAACCATATGAGAGAACATATAATTGAGATAACCTTCACAATCATATAGGTGAACAGTTTTTTCTGGACGATAGGGTAAGATATTTAATTTGTCAATTAATTTTCTTTCTTTGTAAATTTCCGCTGCTTCTTCTTTGGTGACGACAAAGCGCTTGAATGGCAAGTCTAAAGCGATGAGTTTATTTGCTTCATCGGTGATAGCATTTACCATCTTTTGATCAACTTTAACCTTCTTATTGAGAAATTGAATGAATACTGAACGCGAAACATTATAACAAAAGCGTATATTGAGTTCTGGATAAAGACGGTGGAAGACCATTGCGATTAAATATCTTAACGACGCTTCATAAATTTTTGTAGCATCGCTATCTTTGACCGTTAAAAATTCAATATTAGCGTCATAATAGACTTCGTAATTTAATTCGCGAACGCGATTATTAACACGCGCGCAAATATATTCTTTATTATCTTGAGATAATAAATCTAGTAGTTTAACTTTCTTTTCATATTCTTCAGTCTTATTAAAATACGTGACTTTAAATTTCATATAAATATTCCTTTCTTTTATTAGTGTTTGCTATTTTTAGCCCTAATTAATATCATAACAAAGATAAAATATCTTTTAAAATCATTTTTATTAAGTGTTGATTGATTTAAAATCGTTCGATTCCATCGATATTAATTCGATTAGATGCGCCTAAAGAAAGAAAATTGACGATGAATAAAATTATCTTTTAAGAAATATTTTATTATTCTAAGCAACATTATTTAATCGCAAGTAATATTTTTGTTTGATAATTGTTTGAAATAAATTATGAATTTGAATTAGATATATAACCAATTCAATTATCATTAATTGTCTAATTGCGATTTTTATTTATTCTATTTTCAATATTTTATATAATATTGACTATGGACAAGAAAAGATTACTTTTAGTTATTGATTATCAAGTTGATTTTGTTGTGGGATCTTTAGGTTTCCCTAAAGCGAAAACAATCGAAAATTTTATTGCAAAAAAAATTGAAGAGTTCGTTGCTTCTAACGATGATGTTATCTTTACTCTCGATACGCATAATAGCTCTTATTTAGAAACTCTAGAAGGCATTAATTTACCGATTAAACACTGTTTAAAAGGTACAGAAGGTCATCAGTTATATGGCAAAATTAAAGATTTAGCGAACGGACATTTAATGTTAGAAAAAGATACTTTTGGTTCAAAAGAATTAGGGCTATATCTCCTTAGCCATAATTATGATGAAATATATCTTGTGGGATTAGTGTCTTATATCTGCGTTTTATCGAATGCGATTATCGCTAAAACATTTAATGCAAATGCACGAGTTATCGTCTATCAAGAAGGGGTAAGCGGCGCGAGTGAAGAAGATGAAAAAATTGCCCTTTCGGCGTTAAAAAATGTTCAAGTAGAAATTAGATAGGAGGTTATATATTTATGAAAAAAGCCTTTGTTTATATTCAAAGTGGTGGTCCGACTGCTGTCATTAATTCTTCGCTTTATGGCGCGATTAAAGAAGCAAAAAAACATCCCGATTTAATTGAAGGAATTTATGGTTCGTTGAACGGTATTGAAGGACTTCTTGATGATCGCTTAATTGATTTAGAAAAGGAAGAAGAAGAAGATATCGAGTTATTGAAGCAGACACCAGGGGCAATTTTAGGAACGACAAGATATAAACTGCCGAAGGATTTACACGATCCTAAATACACTAAAATTATTGAAACGCTCAATCGCCATAATATTGGTTATATATTTGTCAATGGTGGGAATGATTCGATGGATACCTGTCATAAATTACATATGTTATTTGAAGAATTACATTTAGATATTAAGGTCATTGGTATCCCAAAAACCGTTGATAATGATTTGGCTATCACCGATCATTCTTTGGGCTATGGTAGCGCGGCTAAATATGTCATCAATACCGTTAAGGAAATATGCATTGATGCATCTTGTTATAAAAAAGGTAAAGTTTTTGTCATAGAAATTATGGGGAGAAATGCCGGGTGGTTAACTGCTTCGGTAGATTTATTGCCTTCTGATGCGCGACCTGATTTAATCTTTTTGCCTGAAAACGTCTTTGATTTAGAGAAATTTTTAGTTGACATTAAAGAAATTTACCTTCGTCAAGGCCATGCGATTGCTGCTATTAGTGAAGGCATCGTATTCGAAAGAGATACTTCTAGTGCGCGCGTTGATGCTTTCAATCATATTCAATTAGGTGGCGCGGCTGATGCATTAACAAAAATTATTGAAAAACGTCTCGATTTACCAACTCGCTCAATTGAATTATCTTTAGCTCAAAGAGCCTATGATATTTTGTTAAGCAAAGTCGACTTAGAAGAAGCGATTGCTTGTGGCGAATTCGGAGTGAAAAAAGCTCTCGAGGGTCATAGTGGTGAAATGGTCATCATCAAAAGAATTTCGGAGAAACCATATCGGAGCGAATTTGCTTTAGTCGATACTATAAATGTTGCAAACGAGGAAAGAATGATACCATCTAGTATGATGAAAGGCGTTAAGATGATGGACCAATCTTTTCGCGATTATCTATACCCTTTAATTCAAGGGGAAGTGCCGGTTAAATTTGAAGATGGTATTATTAAGGCTGCGCGTTTTAAAAAAGTTTTATTATAAAAATGAAAAAATCCCTCTCTAAAATCCCCTTATTATATCGGATGATTATCGTTGGAATCATCGTCGGTATCGTTTTGACGCTTTTAAGCCTCATCTTTTTAATTTGGGATATGTGGGATTGGATAGTTGGCGTAGCAATAGGCAGCGTCATTGAAATCATCTGCGTTGCTTTATTATATTTAGGAAGCGATTTATCTTTGAAGGATAAAGGATATGCTTTTTTCGCTTTATTTTTTGCTTTAAGAATGCTTTTATACGCGGGCGGAATTATCGTTTCGGCATTATTAACTTATCATTTTAAAATTAAAGCTATTAATGTTTTCGGCGTTTTAATTGGCTATGCCCCGATGCAGATAGTTGTGATAATCGCTTCGTTAAAAGAACGTTTTGATTTAACTAAATCGATTGAAAAACCAATCGAAAAGCAAGATAAAAAGGAAGCGAAAGAAAATGAATAAATTCTTTGACTTTTATTCAAAGGAAGATTTGCTTCATTGGGACATCGCACCTGAGACTTTTATTGCTTTAATCATTATTGGTGTTTTAATTATTTTATCAATTGTTATTTTCATTTTAGCTAAAAGGGCTGATCCTTTAAAAAAACCGAAAGGATTATTGCTCGTCGTTGAAATGATGGTAGAAAAATTTGATGATTTTGCCTATGGTTTGATGGGGAAAGGTTTTGAAAATTTTGGTGGTTTATTATTAGGTGTCGTTCCATTTTTATTTTTATCTTTTATTATTGGTATCACTGGTTTACCAACTCCGATGGCGTCATTAAATATCCCTTTTACGATTGCTTTGTTTGCATTTGCGATGATTCATTTTACAGCAATGCGTTATAACAAATTTAAATATTTTAAACGTTTCATTGAACCATTACCGTTCTTTTTACCGATTAATCTCATTTCAATGTGGGCGCCTTTATTATCGATGACATTACGTATGTTTGGCAATGCATTGGTAGGTTGGGTGTTATTATCGCTCTTAAATTATGTTCTTGAAATCGCTAGTGCAGCTTTATTTTCTTTTATGCCTAGCGGTATCAATTCCATTTGGTTTGTGCCGATTGCTACGCCTTTGTTTCATGCTTATTTTGACCTTGTTTCTGGTTCCATCCAAACGATGGTTTATATGTTTTTATGCTGCTTATTAGTCGCACAAGAAAAACCAGAAGAGGAAGAAATAGAAGAAAAATTAGCTTTGGTGAAAAGCTAGAAAGGAGAAAAAATATGACTGATGTCGGTTTAATTGCTATTGCTGCAGCTATTTCGATTGCTAGTAGTGGATGTTCATCAATTGGTGAAGGATGGATTTGCCGCAACGCAATTGAAGGAATTGCTCGTAATCCTGAAGCGTATGGCAAATTACGTACTGGAATGATTATTGGCTGTGCGCTAGTAGAAACATGCGGTATTTATGCCTTACTTATTTCCATCTTACTCATTTTTGTTTATGGAGGTTAATTAGATGTCGCTTATTTGTTTAACTTCTTTAGAAAATCCTGTCACTAATGAAGCGTTCCTAGAAAAACTTTTTCCTAATCCTTACGATTTTTTAGCGACGCTTTTGGCTTTTGTTGTTTTGCTTATTGTCGTTTTTTATTTAGCTTATAAACCGGTCAAAAAGATTTTAAAAACCAGAGCGGAATATGTTGAAAATAATATTCGTCAAAGTCAAATCGATAACCAAAAGGCTAAAGAAAATCTTTTTAAAGCTCAAGAAGAAGTTTCTAATGCTAAAAACGAAGCTTTAACGATCATTTCTAACGCTAATAGGAAAGAACAAGAAATAATTTTAGAAGCTAAAAATAAGGCCAAAGTAGAAGCAGATAAGGAATATTTTAGTAAACAGAAAAAAATAACCGAAGATCTTAAACAAAAAGAGGACGAAATTCACTCTCTTATCGTCGAAAACGCTTATTTGATGAGCGAAGAAATTTTAAAAAGAGAAATCTCTAAAAAAGATGAGGAAAGTCTCGTTGACGATTTTTTAAAGAAAGTAAAGAATGATTAATAGTGCTAATGAATTAAATTACAATTACGCTTACGCTTTAATCCTTTTAGCAAACGAGCAGAAAGACTTAGAAAAGTGTTTAGAAATTTTTACTGACTTTGTCGACTTGCTTAATAACGATAAAGAAATTTTGCCCTTTCTAGAGTCTTATTTTGTTCAACTTATAGATAAATATCTATTTATCGATGAAATTTTATCGAGTGTTAAGCGAACGTATTTTACCTCTTTTTTAAAATTATTAATCAAAAAGCATCTTATTAAAAATATCGAACAGATTTATCGTGAATTTAAAAAATTAGCCAATAAAAATCTAGGAGTTTTAGAGGGAATTATTTACTCTACTATTCCTTTAACAAAAGAAAAAATAGTTGAGTTTGAAAAGGTTTTTAGTGCAAAAAGTCAAGCAAAAGTTTCGTTTTTAAATAAAGTTGACGCGAGTTTAATTGGTGGCGTTAAAGTTTATTTAGATGGGGAAATTTATGACGATTCGCTTAAATATCAACTTGAGTCACTTAAAAATAATCTTTTATCGATGAAAGGAAGATGATTTATGAAAATTAGTTTAGATCAAATATCTTCAGTAATAAAAAAACAAATCAAAGAATTTAATAGCGACAAAAAAGCTCATAATGTTGGTGTTGTCATCTCGTTAGGGGATGGGGTTGCAAGCGTCTATGGTTTAGAAGATGTCATGCTTAATGAATTAGTCATCTTTAAAGATAAATATTATGGTTTAGTTCTCTCTTTAGAAGAAGATGTTGTTGGTGTTATTTTACTTAGTAATACGAACGAAATTAAAGAAGGCGATGAAGTAAAAAGAACTAAACGCGTCATCGAAGTGCCGGTTGGTAAGGCTTTATTAGGTCGCGTCGTAAACGCTTTAGGAGAGCCGCTCGATAATAAAGGTAAAATTATGGCGGATAAATTTGCCCCAATTGAAAAGATTGCACCTAGGGTCATAATGCGCGAGAGTGTTAAAAGCCCTTTGTTAACTGGCATTAAAGCTATTGACGCTATGATACCGATAGGACGGGGCCAAAGAGAATTGATTATTGGCGATCGCCAAACTGGCAAAACTACTTTAGCTATTGATACGATTGTTGCACAAAAAGATCAAAATGTGAAATGCATTTATGTCGCAATTGGGCAAAAGAACTCATCGATCGCATCGATAATTGATATTTTAAATAAAAATGATGCTCTTAGTTATACAATTGTTGTCGCAAGTAGTGCTTCTGATATTGCCCCTTTACAATATATTGCCCCTTATAGCGCAATGGCGATGGCTGAAGAATTTTTAAATCAAGGAGAAGACGCATTAATTGTTTTTGATGATTTAAGTAAACATGCAGTTAGTTATCGTACCTTATCTTTACTCTTAAAGCGGCCTAGTGGTCGAGAAGCTTATCCTGGCGATGTCTTCTATTTGCATTCACGTCTATTAGAAAGGGCGTGCAAATTAAATAAAGAAAATGGTGGTGGCTCCATCACCGCTTTACCGATTATAGAAACTTTATCTGGTGATATTAGCGCCTATATTCCAACGAACGTGATTTCGATTACGGATGGACAAATTTATTTAATCACCGATTTATTTAACGCGGGTATTCGCCCTGCCATCGATAGTGGTTTTTCCGTTAGCCGTGTTGGTAGTGCAGCCCAGTATAAAGCGATGAAAGATGTCAGTGCTTCTTTAAGAACAGAACTTGCTTCATATAATGAACTTGTTTCATTTACCCAATTTGGCAGCGATATTGATAAACGCACGAAAGAGATTATTAAACATGGCGAGGTTCTTTTAGAAGTCTTAAAGCAAGACGAAGGTGATATTTATTCATTAGACCGTGAAGTTATTGAACTTTATGTCGCGCGAAATAAATATCTAGATAAAATGGCAACTAAAGAAATTAAACCATTTCTAAACAATTTATATCAGTATATCAAATCTTTAGATGATAAACTCATTAATGATATTTTATCGACAAAAATTTTAACTGAGGAAAATAAGAAGAAATTAAATTGTCTAATTGATGAATTCATCGCTTCTTATCGTAAATAAATATGTCAAATCTCATCCGCATCAAAAGTCGAAAAAATTCTATCGTTAAAACGCGAAAAGTTTTAAACGCGATGGAACTAATTGCTTCAAGTAAATATTCAAAATATCAAAATAAATTATTGTCTGGTCAAGGATTCACTAATGAAGCAATTGCTTTAATGCGCTTTTTAGCTAAATATCTTCATGGCGAAGAATATGAGCCATACTACACATTCAATGAAGGCGAAAAAGATCTCTATTTAATTTTAACTAGTCAAATGGGTCTATGCGGTTCTTACAATAACGACATTTTGAAGTATGTTGAAAATAATATATCATACTTAAATGCGGATTTAATTATTTTAGGGAAAAAAGGTTTAAATCTTTTTAAAAATAAAAGTTATCGCATTATCGATGGCACTTTTGTCAATATCGATTATGTTCATAAAAATGATTTATTAAAATTAGCTGCAACTTTAACAAATTATTTTTTAGATAAAAATTATCGTTCTATTTCTGTTATTTATACCAAATATATTAACGCTTTAACTTTAACCCCAACCATTAAACAAGTTTTTCCTTTAGTTGAAAATAAAGAGGATAATACATCGATTGGCTATGAACCTCTTTATGATCCTAGCGTCAAAGATATTTTTGAGCAGCTTTTGCCTTTATACATTCACTCTTTATTAGAAGAAGCACTTTTGGAGGCAGAAGTCGCTTTAGATGCGAAACAAAAAATGGCGATGAAACAAGCGAAAGATAACGCAGATGAAATTATTGAAAATCTCGATTTAACCTATAATAAAAAGCGACAAGAAGAAATTACTAATGAACTTAATGATGTGACTTTGTCGACATTTAGATAGGAGGAGCTTATGAAAAATATAGGAAAAATTATCCGCATTAATGGACCAGTAGTCGATGTTAAATTCGGTGATAATCTCCCGTCTTTACTCAACGCTTTAAAAGTTGAGTTAGAAGGAGATAAAACTTTAATTTTAGAAACGATGCAACATATTGGCGATGATGAAATTCGTTCGATTGCTATGGGAGATACATCTGGCTTAAAACGCGGACTTGATGTTTATGATTTAGGTGCTCCTATATCTATTCCAGTTGGCGAAAAAGTTTTAGGAAGGATGTTCGATGTTTTAGGAAATACAATCGATGGTAAGGATGAGAAGGAAATATCTTCTTTAAAAAGAATGCCGATTCATCACGCTTCACCAAGTCTTATCGAACAAAAAGTTGATAAAGAAATTCTTATTACCGGCATTAAAGTCATCGATTTATTATGCCCATATTTAAAGGGCGGAAAAGTTGGATTATTTGGTGGGGCAGGAGTTGGTAAAACGGTATTAATTCAAGAATTGATTCATAATATTGCTAGCGAAGCAAATGGCATTTCAATTTTTGCAGGTGTCGGGGAAAGATCGCGCGAAGGTAATGATTTATATAATGAAATGATTCATAGTGGTGTCATCGATAAAACGGCATTAATTTTTGGCCAAATGAATGAACCGCCTGGAGCAAGAATGCGCGTTGCCCTATCAGCATTGACGATGGCAGAATATTTTCGTGATGAAAAACATCAGGATGTTCTATTATTTATCGATAATATATTTAGATTTACGCAGGCTGGTAGCGAAGTTAGCGCGTTACTAGGTAGAATGCCTAGCGCAGTTGGTTATCAGCCAACACTTGCTAATGAAATGGGAGATTTGCAAGAAAGAATTACCTCGACCAAAAATGGTGCAATTACCTCGATTCAGGCAATCTATGTTCCAGCGGATGATTTAACTGACCCAGCGCCAGCAACGACATTTTCTCACCTTGACGCTAAAACAGTTCTCGACCGTAAATTAGCTAGTCTTGGTATATATCCCGCTGTTGACCCCTTAGAAAGCTCGTCGAATATTTTAAGCGAAAATATTGTAGGTAAAAGACATTATCGGGTCGCTAGAGAAGTTGTTCATATCTTGCAACGATACAAAGAATTACAAGATATTATTGCTATCTTAGGTATTGATGAATTAGGTGAAGAAGATAAAATGATAGTTAATCGTGCTCGTAAAATTCGTAATTTTTTATCACAACCATTTGCAGTTGCAGAAACCTTTACTGGTTTAAAAGGCGCTTATGTTTCATTAGAAGCTACTATTCGATCTTTTGAAGATATTATCGATGGTAAGTACGATAACTATAATGAAGCTGATTTCCTATATTGTGGAGCGATTGAAGACGTAATTAAAAAGGCGAAAACGCACGATGCTAAAGATTAAAATTTATACTCCTTTAGGTTTATATTATCAAAGCGATTGTGAATCGCTTTATCTTAAAACGTTAACAGGTTATCGTACCATATTATCAGGGCATATTGATTTACTTGCTGCCTTAGGTGAAGGAAATTGTGTTATTCAAATAGCCAACGATAAAAAACAATTTTTAATTTTTGGAGGCGTCTTTAAGTTAGAAAAAAATCAAGGAACAATTTTAGCCCAATCGATTTATTCCAAAGATGAATTAAGCTTAGTTGATTTAGAAACTAAGTTAAATAAATTGCATCAAAATAATGATAAATCTAGTGAAGTAAATAATCATTATAATGAAGAAGTGCGCAAATTAAATATGATGATTAATTTTGTTAAAAATATTTAATTTTTGCTTAAAAAACTTTACCAAAACACATTATTTATAATAAGTTTTTTAATAGAGTATAAACTCTATTTTTTATTAGCTATACTCTTTAAGCATTATTTTAATATCTTCTATCTTATCTAAATTATATGTAAGTGATTTATTTAATTTGCCTTCGTTATATAAATAAAAGGATAATGATGAACTGTCATTAATATGATATAAAGCACTCGTTTCATTTTGAGAATTTTCATCCATCATTGCGTAATCAATAATCGCGATATTTTTCTTAGTTTGATTAATGATAGGGAAGACTTCCTCTTGGTAAAAATCTATCGCATCACTATTTGTTTTATCATAATAGATTACTAATAATTCTTTATTGTCATTAATAAATGATTTTAAATTATTAATATCGCGAAAATTATACAAATTTGTTTCATAGAAGTGTTTCTTTAAAGAATTTTCAAAAAGTATCTTCGTTTCATAAAAACGATTTTCGATATCTATAGATCCATTTCTCCCTTCAACTAAATAGATGTGAGGAGTTGCAACAATTGTTAAAAAATAGCTCGGATACATTTGACAAAGCGTTAAGTAAATATTTGGTTTTTCAAAGACATCGATATAATAAACTTCCATCTCATAATTAATGATTGTCTCATTTAATATTGGATTAAATGATGTGCAGGAATGACATTTCGAACTACTAATATAAAAGATGAATTTTTCGTCTGCTTTGATCAATGTATCAATTGTTTCGATTTTTTCTACAAGACGAACATTGTTTAAAAAATCATCGCTAGTGGAATATAATAGGTCGCCATTTTTGATTAAAGGTAAATCACCCCTAAATGAACAGCTAGTTAAGATGAATGGTATTAATAATAATATTCTTTTTAGTTTACTCATCGTCTTTATTATAATGATTATCTTTTTAAATGCTTTAATTTTTAGTAAAATAATAATAAGAGGAGGAAATAAACATGAATATTTGGCATAGAGTTGACCCTAATCGTATTAAACCCGACTCATTTTTGGCGTGTATTGAAATTTCTAAGGGGTCGAAAAATAAATATGAACTTGATAAATATAGTGGATCTTTAATGCTTGATCGCGTGTTATTTACCTCGACTCATTATCCTCAAAATTATGGTTTTATTCCACGAACCCTTGGCGACGATGGCGACGCCTTGGATGTCTTAGTTCTTTGCTCGGAAGCTATTGTTCCGATGGCGTTATGTGAATGCTATCCAATCGGTGTTTTAGAGATGGTAGATTCGGGTTTTACCGATATGAAAATTATTGCCATTTTTAAACACGATCCACTTTTTAATTCTTTTAAAGATATTAAAGATATTCCTGAACATATTTTTCAAGAAATTCGTCATTTTTTTAAAGTATATAAAGAGTTAGAAGGCAAAGTAACATCCGTCAACCAAATGCGCGGTCGTCAAAAAGCAATGGAAGTAATTTCGGACGCAATTAAAGCCTATGAACAGGCATTCCCTGATAATAATAAATATTAAATTTCACTTAATTTATTATAATATTTTTGGCTAAATGTATTATTGTTTAATGGTGTAATTGAAATATAACCATCTTTTAGAGCTTGATAATCACTATTCGAATCAAACTGATATTCTATTTCACGATGGCGATAAAATTCACCATTTTTTTCTAAATAGTATGGCTTTTCGATGGCGTTTGCAAGTGTAGTTATTTTGACACCTTTTATTTTATCGGTAGCTGGTATGTTGATATTTAAAATATATTGATTAGAAATAATATCTTTTTCGTTGAGATAATTCCAAATTATTTCTAAAGATTCTGAAACGTTCTTTAACGAAGTGTTAGCTGAGATAGCGATAACCTTTTTACCTAAATTTAAAGCTTCATTCGCAGCACCAAGAGTGCCGCTATACATTGTATCGAATGAAATATTGTATCCTATATTGATGCCTGAAATGACTAAATCAAATTGATATTTTTTAAAAGAAGATAACGCAAAAGATACGACATCGCTAGGTCGTCCGTCGATAGCGAAAATTTTTTCTTCAATTCTTTTTAATGTCAAGGGTCGATCGATTGTGATGCTAGAAGAAGTTCCAGATTGGTGAAGTAAAGGCGCGAAGATAATTACATCATGCCCCTTTTTAACTAAAAAATCCCTAAGTTCTAGAATTCCTTTTGCAAAATAACCATCATCATTAACTAATAATATGTTCATTCTTCTTCACCCTTTTGACCTTTTCTTGATAAATTATTCGATAAATATCTTTTTTTGTATCATCGTAACGTTTTTTTGCCCATATAGCCCATAAGATATCTTCAATCAAAATCATTGTACTTAGTTCCTCTAATTGATATTTATTCTCAAACATCATAAGAAAATATAATTTTGTTTTCTCGTCATCTAGATTATTTTCGCTTAAAAAAGATGCGATATCAAATAATTCAATGTTCAAAGCGACATACTCATAATCAATGACATATAGGTAATTATTCTCAAACAAGATATTATTGTTTACTAAGTCATTATGAGAAATTACCAAAGGGTATTTTTTATATAATTTTTTTACCTGATGAAGAATCTTTTCGTATTGCTTAATTTCGATAAACTGCGCGATTGCTAATTGATTTTTTTCTAAATAGGCAAATAGGGGAAATTTATAGGAAAATGCTATTTTTAAATTATGCAAATCTTTGATGTACTGAATAATTATTTTATAATCCTTTTCCTCCTTTTTAAATGAACGAGTGTAAGGAATATAAACAGAATATTTTTCGTTCGCATAATCATCTAAAGAAATAATCTTTTCATGGTAGGGGAAAGTTGGTGTCATTTTTAAAAAAGTCGCTTCGTTCTTTAAATCGTTCATTAAGCCGTCTCGATAGATAACTTTATGGCGATAAACGATATTATTTTCTAATAGGTAAGTATCATTAGAAATTCCGTTTTGAAACTTTTTAAGAATTTTATCTTTGCTAAAACTTTCCTTAAGCATAATATTATTTATATGATACATATCGTTTTATTTCAACCGGAAAAGCCTGCTAATACTGGAAACATTTTGCGTTTAGCAATGGCGATTGATGCCAAGGTTCATATTATAGGACCATTATCCTTTAAACTTGATGATCATGCTTTTTTAAGAGCTGGAATGGATTATTTAATGGACGCTGATTATGAAATATATGAAAATTACGAACATTTTTGTAATTTGAATCGTCAAATAAAGATTTTTTATATTACGAGATTTGGACAACATCTTTATTCTGATATAAATTTTACTAATTCTAATGAAGATATATACCTGATGTTTGGTAAGGAATCAACTGGAATTGATAAGGAGATATTGCGAAATAATTTAGATAAAACTTTACGAATTCCGATTTTAAGTTCAGCGCGATCATTAAATCTTTCAAATTGCGTAGCAATTGTTGTTTATGAAGTCTTAAGACAACAAAATTTCCCCTCATTAGCGTATCAAGAACAAATGCGAAAAAATGTCATCGACTAATGAAGATTATCTCTTTTTGCCTCGATAAATAATTTTTCTATTCTTTCATCGATATTATTTAGAAAAATGCTATTATAATTTTTTACTATAGCTTCCCCTTTATTTTTTGTTCGTTTTAGATTCTTTTTAGAGGTATAAATAATGTCGCCTCGCTTCAATTTTTTTGTTAATAGGGCAATTGTCGCTCCGATTGTAATTTCTCTTTCGGTAGGTTTTTCTTTTTTGATTAAAACATGGCCGCTAGGGTAGTTTTTTACATGCAGCCAAATAAAATTACGATTAGTTTTATATTCGAAAGATAAATAGTCGTTTTGTTCGATATTTTTACCAAATAAATAAATTGTCCCATCAACATTAATAAAGTATGGTGCATTTTTATTAGTTATATTTTTTTCGATGTAATTTTTGATGAGACCATATCTTTTTTCTAAAATAAAGACTTCGTTTTCGGAAATTTTATCTAATTGATCTAAGTCGTTTTTTATCGCTTTATAATCTTCATCTATTTTAGTCAATTTGCTATTATATAAATTGACTTCATTTTTAGCCTTTTTAGCCTTTTTATAAATCTCATTAATGTTTTCTAATAAAGTTAACTTTTCATCTAATTTTATCCTTTGATCAGCAACATTAATTTCTGGATATTTCTCCTTTAAATTAAAACCGGAATAAAAGATGTTATTTAATATTTCGCTAGTTTTGATATAAGTTAAATATTTTGCATGTTCATCTTCTATTTTAGCCTTTTTATTATTTAATTGTTTTAAGCGATTGGTTAAGTATTTGTATAGTTTTTCTCTTCTCTCTTTTTTTCTAATTTCCTTTATTGTGTAATAATAAATGTTTTCATAATTAATTTCAGGAATATCAATATCGTGATGAAAGGAAGGAAGAAAATCATAAGTTTGATTAATTTTATTGCTGTCTTTATGATAGGCCAACAAGCGATCTATTATTTTATTTTCTTCATCGACGACATAAATGTTTGGTGTTAAGGCAAAAAAGTGAATGATAATTTTAGTTAATTTTTGTAAGATAAAAGGCCCATTACTCTTTACTTCTATAAAATAGATATTATCTAAATTATCTTTGGTAATTTTTGTAATATAGCCATTTTTTAAGCGACGATAGATGCGTTGAATAAAAGAATTTTCTACATTTTTTAATTCGTTTTCAAAATGATAAAAGAAAATCCCTTGTTTGGTTTTGTTTAAAGATATATATAAACCAACATCTTTATCTAACGTCAACAATAAAGTATTTTTTGAAAATAATGATATATCTTTAATTTGCTTATTTAGATAGAGCTTTTCACTTTTTAATAAATAATTAATCAATTCCATTATTTATATTATAGATAACGTTTTAATATCATTAAATAGTATTTTTATTTGTAAAAAAACCGAATATGTCTTATATTTAAAGAAATGAAAACGCTTGAAGGTAATTTAATTATTATGTCTGGTCCTAGCGGAGTAGGTAAGGGGACTATTAGAAAAGTTTTGATGAATGATAACACTTTGAATCTTGCCTATTCAATATCGATGACGACCCGCCCGATAAGAAACGGCGAGATAAATGGTGTCGATTATTATTTTGTCACTAATAAAGTGTTCGAACAAAATATTAAGGACGACAAACTTCTTGAATGGGCTGAATTTGTAGGCAATAAATATGGAACACCTGCCGATGAGGTAAGGCGACTACGCGCTTTAGGAAAAAATGTTATTTTAGAGATAGAAGTTAATGGGGCTAAACAAGTTATTGATAAATTTAAAGATGATCAAAAATTAATCACTATCTTCATCGTTCCTCCTTCTTTAGAAGAACTTGAAAATCGCATTCGTTCTCGTTCTACCGAAAGTGATGATGTTATTGAAAAACGTTTAAATAAAGCCCGCAATGAAATGAAACTTAAAAAATATTATCAATATATCGTTTTAAACGACGATCCGAATCGGGCTGCATTAGAAATTGCAAATATCATTAAAAATCATTAATTAATTTTTTCTTGGTCGGTGCAAAGAAGGAAAAATTTTGTTAATATTTTCTTATGAAAATAATTGAAGTTTTAATTGAAAGGAAAGCTAATTCATTAAATCGACCTTTTTCATATCTATATGACGGAAAAAAGAATATTTCAATTGGTTCACGCGTCAAAGTTATTTTTAATCATCGCTTGCTAATTGGCTATGTTATTAAAATAAGCGAAACAGATTTAACTATAGATTTATTAGAAAAAAAATCTGGATTTAAATATACCTATATTGTCGACATATTAAACGAAGAACCATTGTTAAATGATGAGTTGACCCTTTTAGCTAAGGAGATGGCTGAATATTATTTATGTCCTCTCATTGCAATTTTTCAAACGATGCTTCCTCCCTCTTTAAAACCTTCCTCTTCTTCTTTAAAAGGTCCTAAAATCTACTATGAAAAATACATTCATCTCCTTTCTAGTTTAGAAGAAGATTTAACCCCTAAACAGATTGAGATAGTCAGAAACTTGAAAAATAATGGTGATTTGCGAGTAAAAGACATCAAATCTCCTACAATAATTAAAAATTTAGTTAAAAAAGGTCGAATTGAAATAATTCAAATTGAAAAAACAAGATTAGAAATAAAATATGAAACTTCTGCACATGAAAATATTCTAACCCCCGACCAAAATTCTGCAATTAAATCAATTATAGAGACGGATAAGAATGTCACATTATTAGAAGGCGTGACTGGCTCTGGAAAAACCGAAATCTATCTCTCGCTTGTAAAAGAAATGTTAAAAATGAATAAAAATGTCATCATGCTCGTTCCAGAAATTTCTTTAACTCCAATGATGATTAATTTATTTGCTGCGCGTTTTAAAGAAAATGTCGCCATCTTTCATAGCGATTTAACAAACGCTGAACGATATGATGAATATCGGCGGATTGCTCGCGGCGAATGTCGAGTTGTCATTGGGGCTAGAAGTGCAATTTTTGCTCCTTTAAACAATGTTGGATTATTTATTTTAGATGAAGAACATGTTGAATCTTATAAGCAAGATTCCTTGCCTTTTTATCACGCTAGAGAAGTGGCATTAATGCGCGCCAAACATTTTGGAGCAAAAGTTGTTTTAGGAAGCGCTACGCCGTCATTAGAATCGCGAGCTAGAGCTCAAAAGGGTGTCTATAATTTCGTACATTTAACAAAAAGAATTAATCAAAAATCCCTGCCTAAAACATCTATAATTGACCTAACTAATACAAATAATTTATCAAATGAGTCAGCAATTTTTTCTCTTCCTTTAATTGAAGCACTAAAGGAAACATTTTCAAAAGGGGAGCAAACTATTTTATTAATCAATCGTCGTGGTTATTCCTCCTATTTAAGTTGCCGAAATTGCGGACATATCTTTAAATGTCCAAATTGTGGTATAGGTTTAACATATCATCGCTCGAATAATTTGTTGAAATGTCATCATTGTGGCCACGTTGAAATGGTTAGTGATGTTTGTCCTAAATGCGGGTCTAAATATCTTAGTAAAATTGGCTTTGGCACCGAAAGAATAGTCGATGAAATTATGAAGTTATTTCCCTCAATTAAAGTTCTTCGCCTCGATAGCGATGTAAAAATGAATGTCAATGTCTTAAATCGATCGTTGAGTGAATTTTCTAAAGGTAAATTTGATTGTTTGGTTGGTACCCAAATGGTTGCTAAAGGCCACGATTTTCCAAATGTTACTTTAGTTGGGATTGTTTTAGCAGATATCGGATTAGCTTTACCATCTTTTAAAAGTGCTGAAAGAACTTTTGAATTAATTACTCAAGCTATTGGTCGGGCAGGACGCAGCGAAAAAGAAGGTCAAGCTATTATCCAAACTTATAATAGCAGACACTATGCATTAGTTTATGCTGCTAGACAAGATTATGAAGCTTTTTACCATCAGGAAATGCGGATGAGACAAGTTCAAAAATATCCTCCCTTCACTTATTTAATTGCTATTAAATTAGCGTCTAAAAATGAAAGTCTTGTCATTGATTTTGCTTATCAATTGTTTAATATTTTATCTCATCAAAATTTTCTAGACACTTATTTAGTTGGACCGATAACGCCTTTCATTCCTTTCTTTGGTGGAAAATATCATCGTGAAATAATTATTAAATATCGTAAAAAAGATAATATATTTTCTTTTTTAAGCAAGATGGTCGTCGAAATGCAAAAAAATTCGCAAATTGATATACAATTTGATGTAGATACGCTAGACTTTTAAAGAGGTGAATTAAAATGATTACTATTTCTATCTATGGTCTTGACCAATATGCCGTCGGTCACTATTCGAAAGAGAATACCAAAAATCTCGCACAATTATTTGAAACTAATGAAGATAATATTTTATTTTATGCCCCTAACGCCTATTTATTACATTACGGGATGGATCAAACATCTTGGAATTCTATTGTTAGAATAAATGCTCCTAAAAAATTTGCGGCTTTAGAAACAAAGGTTGCCGAATATATTTTGAAAACGATTGTTGTTTATTGTATTAATGCTAGTGTTGAATTCTATTATTACGAAGAGAAGAATCGTTATGAATTTATTAATAAAGAATACCCTCGTTTTTTAAGTGAAGAAAATATTGTCAATGTCGAACATGAAGAGATTGACGAAGAAGAAATATATCACGGAAATGTTTTTGAAAATCTTGATGAAAAGATTGAAGAAGAAATTATCCGACGAAATAAAAATGAAAAAGAAAACTAATTTAGAAGATAGGAGGGCGATAACATGGATGCACTTTTAATTAGTCGAGACGTTTTGAAAGATATATATGAAAACAAATTTACATTTCATAAAGCGATTAAAAAGCGAATACCTTATAACGCGAGTGATCATCATTTAATGAATTTAGTTTCGTCACTTGTTGGTTCGGAGTTAAGACATCATCTTTTATTCGTTGAATTGGTTGATGCATATGCAAGCGATAATTCCCGCGATAATAAATATTTACTTTATCTAGCGATGGCAAACCATCATTTTTCGCATCGCCTAAATAGCGAAGAGGTACTGACTTTTTTAAAAAGACAAGACATTATTGCAGATTATAGTGTTTTATTAAGTCAAACAAGCGCTTATGATTTACTCCATCTCGTCGCTCCAAACAACGATTCGCTCGAATTTGTTTCCTATCGTTTTAACACACCGATAAATATTGTTAAGATGTGGCAAAAAAACTTTCATGAAGGCCGAACTTTTCGCATATTAAAGGCACTTTCGAAAGGGGAGAATAATTATTTAAGAGTCAATAACTTACTTATTAATAGTGCGCAAGCTATTGCTGAAAGTAATAATAATTTAGAAGCAACCGATATTGAAAATTTATTAAAATCAAAAAATAATTCATTTGCACCAATTAAAAAACTAATAGAAGAAAATAAAGTTTTTACGACAAAATATATTTATAAATCTCTATTTGATAAGTTGATGAAGAATTTTGGTCAAACTAACGAATTTTTTGTCTATAGTGAAAAAGATCAACACTTACTAATGGAAGCAATTTTACAAACGAACGGCACTTTCGGTCTTAATGCTTGCTTAAGTAACAAAGATGATAACGCTAGAATTTTAAGATTAATTAGAGTTAATAAATTAAAAAATGTCAATTTCTTTAATTCTACAAGCGATTCACTTCACGCTTATGTAACGAGCAAACAGGATTTAATTTTTGCGATGCCAGAGTCATCTTCTTTCGACTTGATTAAAGCTAACCCCGATTTCTTTGTTAATTTTGATTCTAAAACAATTGATAAATGTATCTCTCATCAAGAAGAAGTACTAAATAATCTTGATAGCTACTTAGAAAATGGCGGCTATTTAGTCTATATGATTAATACGCTTAGTAAAAAAGAAAGTTCAAATGTTATTGGAACTTTCTTAAGTAAGCATCCTTTTTATTCATATGTCGAATCAAAACAAATATATCCTTATGAAAACGAAGGGGCATGCTTTTATTATTGCGTCTTAAAAAAGAACGAGGAGAATGTTTAATTTATACGATTTTACCCTTGATAAATTAACCTCTTTGATGAACGAATATCATCAAAAGCCTTTTCGAGCACGTCAGCTTTTTAGTTGGATTTACCAAAAAGAAGTGACAGACTTTGATAAGATGAGCGACATTTCGAAAGATTTTCGAGAGATTTTAAAGAATGATTTTCTCATCATCAAGCCAAAAATTATCGTTGATGAAATCTCTAAAGATGGCACAAGAAAGCTGCTATTAGAATATTCTGATGGGGCTAAAATTGAAACTGCCTTGATGCCTTATAATTATGGCGATGCACTTTGTGTATCGAGTCAAGTAGGGTGCAATATGGGTTGTTCCTTTTGTGCTTCTGGACTTTTAAGAAAAGAAAGAAATCTCACTAGTGGCGAGATGGTTGCGGAAGTTATAGTAATGAATGAGTTATTAAAAAAAGAAAATCGACGCATTAGTCATGTTGTTGTGATGGGGACAGGCGAACCATTCGACAATTATGAAAATGTGATGGATTTTATTCGGATTATTAATTCGCCATTTGCCCTAGCGATTGGGGCTAGACATATTTCGGTTTCGACTTGTGGCATTCCTAGTAAAATTCGACGTTATGCTTTAGAAGGATTACAAACTAATTTAGCTATTTCTTTGCATGCACCTAACGATGAAATACGCCATCAAATTATGAAAATTTCTCATGCTTATCCTTTGAATGAATTAATGGATGCAGTCAAATATTATGAAAAAACAACTAATCGACGTGTAACTTATGAATACATTATGATTAAAGATATAAACGATTCTTTAAAATGTGCTGAAGAATTAGTTAATCTTGTTAAAGGTTCGCTAGGGTTTGTTAATCTCATTCCCTATAATAAAATTAAGGAAATGCCTTATGAACGCAGCGATGAAAAAACCATCCATGCTTTTTATGAATATTTATTAAAACACCATGTTCGACCGACCGTTAGAAAGGAATTCGGTAAGGATATTAACGCCAGTTGCGGTCAACTGCGCGCAAAAGAAATGATTAAAAATGAAGAAAAACTCTAAAGGACTATTTTTTGCTAAGATTGACCGTGGTCGCGTCAGAGTTACTAACGAAGACCAGGCAGCTGCCCTCACCAATAGTAATGGCGATATTTTATTAGCGGTCTGCGATGGGATGGGCGGACATCAAAAGGGTGATTATGCCTCTAGATTAGCTATCAATATGTTGCAAGAAGCGTTTCGCAATAAAAAGTCCTTTAAATTCATTTTTTTAGCAAAAATTTGGCTTAAAAATGTTATTAATGAAATAAATAAGACCATTTATAGTGAAGGGTTTAATAACGAAGATTATAAAGATATGGGAACAACTTTAATTTGTTGCTTATTGATAAAAGAATCTCTTATTGTTGCTAATGTTGGTGATTCGCGAGCCTATAATGTTCGTTATGATTCTTTAAAAAGACTTAGCGAAGATCAAACTTATGTTAATTATTTATATCGTACAGGACAAATTAGCATAGATGAAATTAAAACTAGAATCGACCGTCATGTCTTAATGAATGCGATAGGAATCTGCCCGCATGTCGATGCCGATATTCGCGTTTATCCTAATATCGGTAATCCCGTTTTACTATGCTCTGATGGTTTATATAACAACATCTCTGAACGTGAAATTTTAATGATTTTAAAAAGCGATGATCGCATTGAAAGCAAAGTTGAAACTTTAATTAATGTTGCTAATAGCAATGGCGGTAGCGACAACATTGCTATTAGTTATTGGGAGAGAATCGATAATGATTAAAATTGGTGACCGCATCGATAATCGTTACCGAATTACTGGGCGCATCGGGACTGGTGGTATGGCCGAAGTTTTTGAAGCGAATGATGTCGTTGCTAAAAAACGCGTCGCAGTAAAAATCATGCGCAGCGAACTACTCGATGATCACGAAAATGTAATACGTTTTAAACATGAGGCTAGCGCTTGTGCTTCAATGGATCACCCAAACATCATCAAAGTTTACTATCAAGGTATTATCGATGATCGTCCTTATATGGTTTATGAATATATTCGCGGACAAACTTTATATGAGAAAATTGAATTTAATACTCATTTGACTATCCATGAATCTTGCCAAATCATGCTTCAGCTACTTGATGCAGTGAGCTATATTCATAATCACGGCATCATTCATCGCGATATTAAACCACAAAATATTTTTTATTTGCCTGACGGTTCGATTAAATTGGCGGATTTTGGAATTTCAGTAGACGCCAATATCTCTCAGACAATTTCGGAAAAAGGTATCATGGGAAGCGTCTTTTATTTAGCGCCTGAAATTTGCCAAGGAAAACCCCCAACAATTCAATCGGATATTTATTCTTTGGGAATAACTTTCTTTGAATTAATAACTGGCCGACTTCCTTTTGAGGAGGGTCGCGCGGTTGATATTGCTTTGTCGCAAATTAAAAAACCCTTTCCTAGCGTTACTAAATTTAGCCCTAATGTACCAAAAGAAATCGATCGAATCATCTTAAAAGCTTGTAAGAAAAATCCTCGCGACCGATATGCTAACGCTTTAGAAATGTATCATGCCATTAAGCGCGCGATGGACGCTCATGATAATTATGTTGAAAAGAAAGGATTTTTACGAAAATTATTTGGTTTTAAATGATGTTTAAAAGATTAATTGCAAAGAATCATAATCGTTTATTGTTTATTGATAAAAATCAAATTTTTGAGCAGATTTTGCTCGATAATTTTAGACCATCGTCATCCCGCTATAAATCATTAGAAATCGGAGATGTTTTCGACGATAATTTTAAATTAGTTAATTGTACTAAAGGGCAATCATTTTCTTCGCTAAATATTGGAAATAATGATGAAATTTTTTTATTATTAACAAGCTCAACTTTTCTTAGATATTTTTCTTATCTTATTAACCTAGCGTTTTTAGCTAATAAACATCATCTTAAATTATCTTTTCTCTTTTTGAGTTATTTAAGCGAGTTTATCAAACGACCTTTAATAGATTTAAATATCTCATACTATGATATTTTCGATGATAATTTAATAAATAATATCGCTAGATTAAGTCAAAATCACTGTTTATTTTTTACATCTTTTTTAGATAAAAATGAGACTTTTAAATTAAATTTGTCGCAAAAAGGCAATATTTTTCTTAAATATTTATATTATTTAAATGGTGATAATGAAGTCGAAAGTAATATTAATAGTTTAGAATTAAATTTGTTAAATATTTGTTATTTTGAAACTAAGGAAAAAACTTTAAAACAATCTAACGATGACTTTTTAATCGATTGGTCGTTTTTTAAAGATAGTTCAAAATTTAATAAGATTAATAGTTTTATTGACCTTTATAATTACTATTTTTTAATAGGAGAAAAAAACATTTTAATATCACCATCGATTTTGACTCTCCCTAAAAATAAAATTAAGGGAGCTTTAAAAAAATTATATCGGGGTGGTGCTGATTACTTACACTTCGATGTGATGGATGGCATATTTGTTAGCAATAAAACTTATTCTATCGATGATTATAAAGAAATTAAAAAGAGCTCATTACTTATTAACGATGTGCATTTAATGGTGCAAAATGTCGATAATTTTGTTGACGAATATTTGCGTGCTGGTGTCGATATTTTAACTTTTCATTATGAAGCTGTTAATAACGAAAATCATCTTCTTAATCTCATCGCTAAAATTTGTTCTCACGATGTTAGAGTGGGTGTTTCTATTAAACCTGATACCGATGTAAGAGTTCTTCTTCCTTATCTTGATAAAATCGATGTCATTTTAATTATGTCAGTAGAACCAGGAAAAGGCGGACAATCTTACTTAGATAGTGCGACTGATAAAATCTATTTTCTCGATCAATATCGCAAGGAAAACCATCTTTCATATTTAATCGAAGTTGATGGCGGGATTAATGAATGGACATCAAAAATCGCCAAAGCGGCGGGAGTGGACATTTTGGTAGCCGGGACTTTTATCGTTAATCATTCCTCTTATCATAGACAAATTGAGGTTTTAAAAAATGATTGAGTTTAATCTTATTTATATCTCGCTATTTGCCATTTACTTGCTCCTTTTTTTAACACTAACAATTTTTGGAAATATCATTTATCAATTTGTCAACAAAAAGAAATTCTCTTATTTCAATACCTTCCCTTATGAAATTTTAGATAATGTTGATCAAAAGTTATCGTTACCTTATCGTATTATTTTGTTAATTTATAGTGGCTTTGCTATTTCTCCATTGATTTTAATTTTTACTTCTTTTTCAAGTTGGGGCAATTTAATCTATTTAGTTACTTTCATCGCTATTTTAATTTTTATAAACGCCTTATTTTATTTAGGTATCGCTTTTTTACCAGCTAAATTTATTCGGCAACACACTTTGTTAGCAACTCTTTACTTTGTCTTTAATATTTTAATCAGTGCTTTAGTGTCGCTTTTAGGTTTTTTATTATATTTTACATATAATACATCTCTCCCTCATCTAATCTTTGCTTGCTTTAGTATTCTATTAACTATTATTGGAATTATCGTTATTCTTAATCCAAAATTAAAAGAATGGGCTAAATTAAACAAGGAAACTAATGAAAAAGGTGAGACTAGTATTGTTAGACCAAAATTCTTTCCCTTAGCCTATAGCGAGTGGCTTTTTTATTTGATTAGTTTATTCAATGTCGTAATGACTTTCTTAACTTTTTTATCGATATAAAAAAAGCCACTTTCGTGGCGTTTCAATAATTCTTATTAAACAACCTATTATTGAACTTGGTCTTTTAATAAAGCGCGATGTGCACGTGCCGTCATCTTAACTTTAAAAACGCGTCCTTTTGAGTCTTTTAAACGATAAGTTTGTAAATTAGGATTATAAACACGGCGAGTCGCTCTTAAAGAGTGGGAACGATTATTACCACTTAATGGACCAACACCAGTAACTTGACATACTCTTGACATAAACTTCACCTCGCTTGAAATTAGCAATAAAAAACATAACACATAAAGACAATTTTGTAAAACAAAAAATTTTAGAATTTGATATTAGGATATCTAATTTTAAATTCTTCTTCACTCATCAAAGGCGATTTTTCGAGAATTTTATCATATATAACATGTTTTTTGTCAAAAGCTAAATATTTGATTTTAGAACTATCTTTTGTGATGAAAGCAATCATTTTATGCTTAGATGACCACCTTTCATCAACATAGATTATGTCTTTAAAATTATAAGCGTAAACCTTTCCCAATTTAACATGGACAAATCGCGTCTTTTCTAAGACATAATAAGTTTGAGTTAAAGACATGACAGTAAACATAATCGCCAAGCCTAGTAAAATTGGTGTGTAGATATAAAAAGAGATGTGAAAAGGATAAAAGACACCATTAGACAATTGAAACGAGATGTAAAAGATAATTTCCATCACTAAAAAAAGTGCAAGATAGATTAAAATGATGCGCGTTTTAGGCAAATAATATTTATTCGTTTTCTTCTCCTTTAATTTCTTCATGAACTCATTAAAGGCAATACCGCTGTCAGCACAAACGACACTAAGAATAAAATTGCTATGATAATAACTGTTATATTAATTTCTTTTTTGCGACCATTAAATAGCAGCATGATAATTAGCGTTATTAAACCCATCCCAATGCCGTTAGCTATCGAATATGTTAATAGCGTAAATATGACAGTTACAAAACCAGTAAAAACTAAGATATTATCTTTAAAATCTATTTCTTTAAAATTATTTACAAATATTAATGCTCCAACACATATTAAAGCCGGGGCAGAGACACAACCTGCTGTAAAAACTGAAAATATTGGATAAATGAAGGCACTTAATAAAAATAACAAACTAGCAACAAAAGCACATAAGCCAGTTCGAGCACCCATCTCGACCCCGATATTTGATTCGGCAAAAGAAGTGACGGTAGAAGTGCCTAAGGGACCACAAATTAGAGCACCCGAAGCATCGGCGATTACCGCTTCACGATATTTTAACATCTGGCCATTTTGATCGATGATGCCAACATTGCGACCAACAGCAAGTAGAGTAGCGGTCGTATCAAATAAATTGACAAACATTAAGGAAAAAATAGCGATATAAGAAACGGGATTTGTAAAAACTGACCTCAGATCGCTTATAAACATTTCACCGGAATAACCGTTAGTAGAAAAGATGCCATATAAAAAGACATCTTGAATGCCACTTAAACCAAAACTGACATTAGGATCAAGCCATGGAATAATTGGCAAAGCAACACTTTCATTAGCTAAATATCCACCATAAGTCCACGTCCCTTCGTTTAGATAAAGCATGCCGGTGCTATTCATAATTATCGATGTAATTAAGCCAACAATTGCTGCGACTAAGACGCAAATGGGAATGGCTAAATTAGCTAGTATTTTCCTTTTAGAAAACATTAGTCCAAAACATAATAATGCGGTAAAAATAGATATTAATGTGGCTGGATTTGCGAAATTGCCCAAGGAGACAAAAGTCGATTCGTTCATAACAATTACGCCCGAATTTTTTAAACCTACAAAACAGATAAAAGCGCCTAATGCTGCGCTGATAACATATTTTACACCATTAGGTATAGCATTAATTATCCATTTTCTAATTGGTGTTAATGAAAAGATAAAAAAGATAATTCCTGATATTGTTAGGATAATCATTGCTTGTTGCCAAGTATAACCATTCGAATTAGCAATCGTGTAAGCTATATACGCATTTAATCCCATGCCGCTAGATAAAACAACGGGATAATTAGCTATTAAAGCCATAATAATTGTAACGAAAGCAGAAACAAAAGCAGTCATAGCAAAGACGCCCGCTTTCGACATTCCCATATCTGATAAAATTGCAGCATTTAAAGGCAAAACATAACATAAAGAGATAAAGACAATTAACCCACCAATTACTTCGTTTTTAATCGATGAACCTTTTGCCTTGATTTTAAATATTTTTTCTAGAAAGTTGCTCATATGATAATTATAACAATATGTTTGATAAGTAATATATTTTTTATTTAAATGTTTCCGAACATAGATATTAATTATTCGATGTTTTTCTTTTTTTCAAAACATATATTTTTATAAACTTTAGAAAAAAATCTTCGATTATATCGAAAAAAATATAAGTAAAAAATATGTTATAAAACTATGTTTTATTTTTTGCTAGAATATTATATGGAAAGAGAAGGAAAAAATGTCAGAGAAAATTGTGGCAATGATTCTAGCCGGTGGCAAAGGGACACGTCTAGAAGCCTTAACTAAGAAAATTGCGAAGCCTGCTGTTAGTTTTGGGGCTAAATATCGCATTATCGACTTCCCTTTAAGCAATTGTGCGAATTCTGGTATTAACACGGTAGGAGTGCTAACTCAATACGAATCAGTTGTGTTAGACCAATACATCGGTAACGGTGAAAAGTGGGGCTTAAATGGCGTGCATTCTTTTACGGTTGCCTTACCGCCTCGCCAAACCGAATCTGGTTTAAATTGGTATAAAGGAACTGCTGATGCCATCTATGAAAATTTAGAATTTCTCGATGGTCGTAATCCTGAATATGTTTTGATACTTTCGGGTGATCATATCTATTCAACTACTTATAGCGCAATGCTCAATATGCATATTACGAACAACGCAGATTGTACTATCGCAACTTACGAAGTACCCTTAAAAGAGGCTTCACGTTTTGGTATTATCATCGCCGATGAAAATAAAAATATTATTGGTTTCGAAGAAAAGCCTGCCGTTCCTAAAAGCAATCTTGCAAGCATGGGGATTTATATTTTCTCTTACAAAGTTTTAAGAAAGGCTTTGATTGAAGATCATAAGAGAATTGATTCGACTCATGATTTTGGAAAAGATATAATTCCGTCAATGTTAAGTGAAGGCAAAAAGATGATGGCATACACTTATAAAGGTTATTGGAAAGATGTCGGGACGATTGCCTCGCTTCACGAAGCAAATATGGATTTATTGCTTTCAACCAAAGGCATGAATTTGAATCGTATCATCGGAGAGAATCATATTTATTCGGCTGATACTCGTTCTCATCCGCAATATATTGGAAAGAAAGCTGCCGTTAAAGATTCAATTATTAATCAAGGGGCGATTATTTTGGGAAGCGTTATCCATTCTGTCGTTTCTAATGAAGTTAGTGTTGAGGCAGGTGCAGTTGTAGAAAATAGCGTCGTGATGACTGGCGCGCATATTAAAAAAGGCGCAGTAGTTAAAAACGCTGTTATTGCTCCCGATAGTGTTGTTGAAGAAAACGACCGTCAAGTCGGACAAGATGAAATCATTTTAATTGCAAATAGAAAGGTGCGTATCAATGATTAAAGAAAAAGTAGTTGGTATTTTAAATATGTATGGCGAGCCATCTTTAGGCCCCTTAACTAGTTCTCGCACTCTTGGCTCGACATCTTTTTTAGGACGCTTTGCGGTGATGGATTTTGCTCTTTCTAATTTCACAAATGCCTCCATTGACGATTTTAATATTTTAGTTGAAAAGAATTTCCGTAGCGTCGCTAAACATGTCGGCAATTTAAAATCGTGGGTTACTAATACCAAGATTGGTCGACAAAATATTTTGATTAATGAAAAAGGCATCAAAGATCCTTCTTTTAACACTGATTTAGCCTCTTTATCACAAAACGATTGGGTTTTTTATGAGGCAAAAGCTGATATTGTCATCATTACGCCTTCTTACGTTTTAGCTAACATTGATTTTAATAAGTGTTTAGAGGAACACATAAATAGCGGTGAGAAAGTTTCAGTTATTTATACTAAAATTCATGATGGTAACGCGAAGTTTAAAAACGGTAATATTTTGACGATTGAAAATGGTGTCGTTCTTAATAGCGAACCAAATAACGGCAAATTAAAACATGTGAATGTTTCTCTTTATACTTATATCGTAAATATTGATGTTTTGAAAACATTTATTAATCGCTTTGTAAAAGATGTCGCTAAACCTTTGAGTTTAAAAGATGCTTTTAAAGCTTATTTAAATGATGGTGGCATTATTCATCCAATTGAAGTGAAAGGTTTTATTCGCATGTTTGATAATCTCAAATCATTTATGGATATATCTTTCGAATTATTGGATTTTAAAAACGCTCATAAATTATTTGCCGAAGAGACTCCAATTTATACCTTATCGCATGATACAATTCCTACCATGTATGGTTTAAATAGCGATGTAAAAAATTCTTTTGTCGCTAATGGGGCAATTGTTGAAGGCAATGTAGAAAATAGCATCATCTCGCGACGAGTAAAGATTTCTAAAGGAGCAACAATTAAAAATTCCATCATTTTAACAGCGACTTTTGTTGGCGAAAATGTTATCATAGAAAACGCCTTAATTGATAAATACGCTCATATATCGGCTAATAAAGAAATTCGAGGCACAAAACGTAAGCCGATATATATAGAACAAGGAAAAAATATTCGATGAAAATAGCAATGATTTGTAGTGAGGCTAACCCTCTTAGTAAAACCGGCGGCTTAGCTGATGTCACTTATTCTTTAACAAAAGAATTAAATAAAATGGGTCATGATGCCATCATCATTTTACCTTTATATAAGAAAATAAAAGAAGAACATTTCGCTTCTTTAAAAGAAGTGACAAAATTTGATGTCTTTATGAGCTGGCGAAAGCAATATGCCGGCGTCTATCGTTTAAAAATCGGTAACACTCAATATTATTTAATCGATAATGAATATTATTTTAAAAGAGATAATTTATATGGTTATAACGATGATGGCGAGCGTTTTGCTTTCTTCTCTTTGGCTTCTATTTACGCTTTGATGCGCATAGAATTTATTCCTGATATCATTCATGTCCATGATTGGCAAGCTGGAATGATTCCTTGCTTAATTAAAGAAAGATTTAATCGTGAAAGCGATTTCTTCATTCACACACGTTTTTGCTTGACGATTCATAATCCTGCCTTCAAAGGTTATTTAGACAAATATTTTTTAAATAATTTCTTCGGTTTAAGCGATACTTTATTTGATAATGGCAATGTTCGCTTTGATGGTCAAGTCTCAACGCTAAAATCGGCTATTACTTATGCGGATGTGATTTCAACTGTTTCACCTACTCATCGCAATGAATTATTGGAATATTCCTCTTCGCATGGTTTAAATTATATTCTTAAGCTTCGCGAACAAGATTTTGTCGGAATTTTAAATGGCATTGATACTGATTTTTTTAGCCCTGAAACTGATCCGATTTTAGTCACTAATTACACCGATCGTTCGCTTATTGGCGGCAAATCATCCAACAAGAAAGCCTTGCTTAAAAAAATGCATTTACCCTATAACAAAGACAAACCAGTTTTTGCGATGGTGACGCGTTTAACGTGGCAAAAAGGAATTGAATTAGTTCTTCATGTTGCGAAGCACATTCTTGATCGTGGTGCCTATTTAATCGTTTTAGGTAGCGGCGAAAAAGAACTTGAACAGGGATTAGAAAATCTACGGGCTATTTATCAAAATAATGTTGGTATTTATATTGGCTATAATGAAGATTTAGCCCATTTAATTTATGCTGGAAGCGATTTCTTCATCATGCCATCACTATTTGAACCTTGTGGTTTAGGGCAGATGATCGCTATGCGTTATGGCTCATTACCTATCGTTAGAGAAACAGGTGGTTTAAAGGATACTGTTGAAGGTTTTAAACCTGGTGTAACGCAAAAAGCAACTGGTTTTTCATTTGTTGATTTTAATGACCAAGGATTGCTTTACGCCCTCACTTTGGCAATCGATTTGTATTTTGATCGCAAAGATTTAATTAAAGAAATGATAAAAAACGGCATGCGCGAAGATAATGGGTATGTTAAGTGCGCTAGTGCATATGTTGAATTATATAAAAAGGCTTTAGCAAAATGAGTTACGATCATCTTTCAGTTGAAAAAAAGTGGAAGGAATTCCATTTAAAAAATCAAACTTATTACACCGATGTTTATGACTTTAGTAGACCTAAATATTATTGTTTAGATATGTTCCCTTATCCTAGTGGACAAGGATTACATGTTGGGCATCCTTTAGGTTATACGGCAACCGATATCGTCTCGAGAATGAAAAGAATGCAAGGGTTTAATGTTCTTCATCCGATGGGTTGGGATGCTTTTGGTTTACCTGCCGAGCAATATGCTTTAAAAAACAACGTTCATCCCGAAGGTTTTACTAGACAAAATATTGCCCATTTCAAAGATCAAATAAACTCAATTGGTCTTTCTTATGATTGGAGTAAAGAAATCGCAACAATTGATCCGCAATATTATAAATGGACACAATGGATTTTCTTGCAATTATTAAAAAACGATTTAGCTTATGTCGATTATGTTCCAGTGAATTTTTGTCCTGAATTAGGTACCGTTTTAGCCAACGAAGAAGTCATTGATGGAAAAAGCGAAAGAGGAGGTTTTCCAGTCATTAAAAAGCCGATGCGTCAATGGGTATTGCGCATCACTAAATACGCTGAAAAATTGCTTGAAGGACTCGCTAGTATCGATTGGCCAAAATCGACGCGCGAAATGCAAATTAATTGGATAGGTAAATCGGTTGGAACGGAAATAACTTTTAAAGTTAAGGGCACCGATTTATCTTTTAAAGTTTTTACTACTCGCGTCGATACTTTGTTCGGCTGTACTTATTGTTGTTTAGCGCCCGAACATCCACTCGTTAAAAAACTTGTTAAAAAAGAGCAAGAAGATGCTGTTAACGCTTATATTGAGAAAATTAAATCAAAATCAGATTTAGAAAGAACCGAATTGAATAAAGACAAAAGTGGTGTCTTTTTAGGTAGTTATGCGATTAACCCAATCAACAACGAAGAAGTTCCTATTTTCATCGCTGATTATGTTTTATATGGTTATGGCGAGGGAGCGGTTATGGCTGTGCCAGCGCACGATAGTCGCGACTATGAATTTGCAAAAAAACACAACTTAAAAATAAAACAAGTACTCGCGGGCGATATTTCATCGGAAGCGATGGTTTTAGATGGCGAGCATATTAACTCCGATTTTGCTAACGGCTTAAATATTAAGGAAGCATCTATCGCTATTAGAAATAAGCTTGTTGAACTTGGACTAGGAAAAGAAAAAGTGAATTACAAATTGCGAGATTGGTTATTTTCTCGTCAACGATATTGGGGAGAACCTATTCCTGTTATCAATATGGATGATGGAAAAATCATCCCTTTAAAGAATGAAGAACTACCACTTGTTTTGCCTTTATTAGATGAATATAAACCATCTTTAACTGGTGAATCTCCTTTAATTCATGCAAAAGAATGGTTAAATGTTAATCTCGCTGGTAAACATGGTAAACGAGAAACTAATACGATGCCGCAATGGGCGGGTTCGTGCTGGTATTATATTCGTTATTTAGATCCTCATAATCAAAATGCTTTTGCCGATCCTAAATTAATTAAACATTGGTTGCCAGTCGATTTATATATTGGTGGTAGTGAACATGCAGTTTTGCATTTATTATATGCGCGCTTTTGGCATAAATTTCTTTATGATCAAGGCTACGTTTTCACCCCAGAACCTTTTAAAAAGTTATTTCATCAAGGTTTGGTATTAGGTGAAAATCGTGAAAAAATGTCAAAATCGCGTGGAAATGTCGTTTCACCTGATGATGTTATTAAAGAGTTTGGAGCGGATGCTTTAAGACTTTTCTTAATGTTTTCGGGTCCATTAGAGGAGTCTTTTCCTTGGTCTAACAAAGGATTAATAGGAGCGAAACGTTTTATCGATAGAGTTTATCGTTTATTTACTGAAGATGATTTTAAGAAAAGATTCACGATGAAAAATAGTGGCGAACTTGATTATGCCTATCATACATTAGTAAAAAAAGTCACATTTGATTTTGAAAATTTGCAAATTAACACTGCGATATCGCAAATGATGATTTTTGTTAACGCCTTATATAAAGCTCAAGAATTATATCGACCATATTTGGAAAACTTTTTGAAAATGTTTGCTTGCGTATGTCCTTTTATTGGTGAAGAATTGTACTATTCTTTAACTAATCGCTTATTCGACTATGAAAGTTGGCCTACCTACGACGAAGAAAAGACTAAGCTTGATAATATCGAAATTGCTATTTCAGTCAATGGTAAGTTGCGTGCTACTATTTCAGTAAGAGTAAATTCAGAAGAAGATGAAATTAAGAAGATTGCTTTAAATTTAGACGCTATCAAGCGTCATCTTGAAGGAAAAAATATCAAAAAGATAATCTTTGTTAAAAATAAGATTTTAAATATTGTGGCGGTCTAAAATTAAATTCCTTGCTATCGATATTATTAATCGATAAAATAGCAAAAAATGAGGTGATTAAAATGATTAAAGAAAACGATATGATACTGACAGTTGATGTTGGGAATAGTTCAATAGGATATGCGATTTTTCAAAATCACCAAATTCTTTTTCAAGATATTATCTCTTCGCGATATGATAGCGAATTAGATGCGATTATTGCGCGACTAAAAGAAGCCATTCGTATTAATAAATTAGATATTTCGCATGTTAAAGCTGGCATTATGGTTAGTGTCGTACCTGGTTTAACAATGATTGTGCAGATGGCTTTTAAAAATGTCTTTAAAATTAAGTTAGTTCCTTTTAAAAATAACTTTAAAATAGATGTTAATTTATTAATCGATGATCCAAAAGAGCTTGGTGCTGACTTAGTGGCTGATTTAGTTGCGATGAAACGCGATTATAAGATGCCGGCTATTTTAGTCGATTTAGGAACTGTAAATAAAACATTATTTTTAGATTGCGATGGCAATTTTATTGGATGTTATTTTTTTCCAGGCATGAAATCCTGCGTACGTTCACTAGGCGATGAAGCAGCCTTACTTCCGAATTTAAATCGCATTGAAAAACCGTCGGTGCAATTTGGAAAAAATACTGAAGAAGCTATTCTTAGTGGCGTCTTTTATGGCACATTATCTTCTATTGAAGGCATCGCCGACCATTACGAGAAAATGATGGGGCAAAAAATTACTCGTGTGATTAGTGGCGGCTTTTCGAAAGTTATTGCTTCTTCTTTAAGTGATTTCAAGTTTGATTTAGATATTGTTATGCGAGGTTTATACTATTTATTTCTCGATAATATTGAAAAATTTAATTGCGAATAATTTAACTTTTTAGTTGCGTTCGTTATTAGGAGAAAATATGGATTATTTCAAAATTTGTAGACCCTATGATAGTGAAGCTCTTTTTATGCTAAGGAAAATTATACGCATTCCTTCTCTTTACGATGCTTCAACTATTAAAGAAGGGCAGCCTTTTGGCGAAAATATTTTTCTAGCGATGCGCGAAATGGCATCTTTAGCCCTCCGATATGGCTTTGAGGTTGATTACTGTAATGGATACGCATTAGAAATTTCTTATGGTCACGGCGATAGACTAATTAATATATATGCCCATATTGATGTCGTTCCAGTTAGTGAAAAATGGATTCATAAACCGTTTGATTTATCGGTTGAAAAAGGAAAGATGTATGGACGTGGAGTCTCAGATGATAAAGGACCTTTAATGGCTTCTTTTTATGCGATTAAAGCTCTGAAAGATAACGGCTTAATTAAAAATTATCGAGTAAAATTGGTTATTGGTGGAGATGAAGAAAGAGGTTCTTCTTGCTTAGAGTATTATTTCAAAACTTTAAAAAAAGAACAAGCAACTTATGCCTTTACTCCTGATAGTGATTTCCCCTTGATATATGGCGAAAAAGGTATTACATCCTTTGATGCATTTTTTGATATTAAATTAGAAAAAGTTCAGCATATTAATGGCGGTTTAGTTTATAATGCTGTGAATGATTTAACAACGATAATCATGGAAAAAGATGAAGGCTTTGTTAATTATTTGCTGCAAAATAAGGTTAATTTTACCAAAAATGAAGTCGATAATGATTTGGTTGAATTAAAATTTATTGGCGTCTCTGCCCATGGAGCATCACCTCAAAAAGGTAAAAATGCCGCCTTGATTTTTTTGAAACATTATGGACATTATTTTCATAATGAAAGAATTTATGAACTTGCAACAAAATTAATTGAAACAAGTGGGAAACTATTTGATGGATATTATAAAAGCAAGGAATTAAAAGGAACAACTTACTGTGTTGGCTTAATTGATTATGATAATGATAAGTTAAAATTAGGCATAAATGTAAGGTATCCTGAAAATGTTGATGTTATTACTTTAGTGAATAATTTTAAAGAGAAATTTGCTTGTCGAATTAGCGATTATGAAAACGGCCAAGCTTTACTATTTTCTAAAAAATCACCTTTAGTTAAAACTTTGTTAAAAGCCTATCGCCTTGAAACAGGCGATCATTCTAAACCATTTACAATCGGTGGGGGAACTTATAGTAAACACGCTCTTAATTGTGTCGCTTTTGGAGCAACTTTTCCAGGCGATGACACTAATATGCATGGCGATGATGAATGGTATTTAGAACGCGATTATTATCGCTTGATTTCAATTTATGCGCATGCAATTCATGCGTTAGGAAAATTAAAATAATGCGCAGTCGCTATAAAAAATGGGCAGTTGATTATTTGGCTGAACATCAAGAAAAAATATTGGACAAGGATAACATCGATGCACTATTTTTGTCTAAACGCGATGTTTTGTTAGAAATTGGAGCTGGCAAAGGTGATTTTATTATTGGTTTAAGTAAATTAAATAACGATAAAATTTTAATTGCTAACGAAAGGGTTAATTCTATTAGTGGCGTTTTACTTAAACGCATTGTGACAAGTGATATTCAAAATATTTTTTTATTTCCACATGATATTGAGATGCTTTTCCCTTTATTGAAAGATAGTTCGATTGCTGAAATATATCTAAATTTTTCTGATCCTTGGCCAAAAAAACGCCACGAAAAAAGACGTCTTACCCATCTAAACAAATTAAAAGAATATTATCGTATTTTAAAAGATGACGGTCGCTTAGTGTTTAAAACCGATAACGAAAAGCTTTTCATTTTTTCTTTAAAAGAATTGATGAATTCCTCTTTTGGTTTAATTAATTCATCGACGAATTATATCAATAAAAACGAGGAAATAATGAGTGAATACGAAAAGAAATTTCGTCGAAATAATAAAGCTATTTTTAGAATCGAGGCTAGAAAATGATGTATCGTTTGTTTTATTTAAAAAAGGATGATTTATTAATGGTGGTTTTTTCATTAGAACGCATACCAAATAAAATTGTTAGAGATGGTGACGCTTTTTATCTTTATTTTAACGATTCTTTAGTTGGCATTAATATTTTTCATTTCTCGAAAATTTATCAACTAGATAAAGAAGGGATGATTTTACCTTTAGATGACGATTTATTAAGCGCGATTAATTCATATTTAAAATCTATTCATTTGGATAAAATTCATAGTGGTTATTTTGTTTCCTTAATTAAGGAAGTAGAAGAAGTTGAAGATAGCGATCATCTCCATTTAGTTAAGGTAAGCGATGGTAAAGAAGAAATTACATTAATTTGTGGGGCTAAAAATGCGAAAGTTGGTTTAAAAGTTGTTTTAGCCAAAGAGGGCACAATTTTACCTAATGGTGAGACTTTGAAAGCATCTACCATTATAGGTTATCCTAGTCATGGAATGTTATGTTCGAAAAGAGATTTAGGTCTTGACCCAAATGATTATTCGCACAATTTGATTATCGTTGAAGACGATTATAATATCGGAGATGATTATTTTAGGAGTTAAATATGGAAGAATTAGAAATTAAACTTAAAGAAGCAGGTAAAATTAGCCGTTTGACAAATAAGACATTCCAATTTGATAAACGGCTAGGAGAAGGATTTTTTGCTGCTAATTATTTTTTAAAAGCGAATGAAATCGTGCGGCGATTTGCCCCGAATCATCATGTGACGATGCAATTTTTTCAACGTGCGGATGATGTGATGGTCTGCGGTTTAGATGAAGCGATTGCACTGATTCATACTTTTGGCAAAAATGTTCAAAACTTAAAAATTGAAGCCTTGAATGATGGCGATATAATTAATTCGAATGAACCTGTCTTAAAAATTAGTGGCCGCTATGAAGATTTTGGTTATTTAGAAAGTATGATTGATGGTATTTTAGCCCGTCGATCATCGGTTGCGACTAATGTTTATCGCGTGATGAAAGTATTAAATCATCACGCTGATATCTTTTCGATGGCCGATCGGCAAGACGATTATCATACTCAAATTGGCGATGGTTATGCTACTTATGTGGCAGGTATTAGAAAAGTTAGCACCGATGCGCAGGGATTATGGTGGGGTGGTAAAGGAATGGGAACGATGCCTCACGCATTAATTCAAGTTTGTGGTGGCGATATTAAAAAAGCTGCCGAACTTTATCGTCAAACATTTCCTCATGAAAAAATTACTGCCTTAATTGATTATCACAACAATGTTGTTCATGATTCTGTTGAATTAGCAAAACATTTAGGCGCCGATTTAGCTGCTGTTCGCGTCGATACTTCTAAATCTTTAATGGATCATTATTTTGACGATAAAGATACATCGACTTTCGACCCTCATGGAGTTTGTAAAGAATTAATTTTTGCTTTAAGAAAGGCGTTAGATGAAAATGGTTTTCAATATGTAAAAATAGTCGTTTCATCTTCTTTTGATCGCGATAAGATTGCTGAATGGGTAAAATTGGGCGTACCAGTAGATACTTACGGCGTTGGAACATCGTTTGTTAATAACACGACAGTCGGATTTACGGGCGATTTAGTTATGTTAGATGGCGTTAATGAAGCAAAAGAAGGCCGCCGTAATATACCATCTAATCGTTTAAAAGAAGTCATTTATCCGATTTATTAATTTTCCTTCTTTTTTCATAGAAAATGAAAAGATTTTCATTTATAATGAAAGATGGGGTTAAAAATGGACAATTTAAAAGATCGTGTAACTATTTATGAAGTAGCTAAAGCTGCGAATGTATCTTTAGCGACGGTAAGTCGGGTTATTAATAAGCGTGGTAATGTTAAAGAAAAAACCCGCAAACAAGTTGAAGATACTATAAAAAGATTGGGGTATATGCCTAGTGGTGTCGCTAAGGCTTTAGCGACGAATAAATCGACGAATATCGGTGTTGTTTTACCAAGCGCGAATTATGTTTATATTGCCAATATGCTCAATGGTATGGTGGAAGTAAGCAAAGAAAGAGGCTATAACTTAACCCTTTTTGTCACTAGTCATTCACACGATGATGCTTTAAAAATTGTTGATAATGTCATTACTAGTCATGTCGATGGGGCAATCGTTTTCGATGACGAACTTAGTGAAGAAGACGCTAAGACAATTTCTAGTTATGCTGTTCCAGTTGTCGCGATTAACAATTATGTATCTGGTGAAAATTCTGCCTCAATTATTTTTAAATATGAAGATAAATTGCGCGAAGTTTTTCTCAATAAAATAAATAGCCCCTATCAAAAGCCCTTCTTCTTTTTGCATGTTCCAAATAGTGGTCGCCTATTAGGGCAAGCCGAGGGAGTCTTTGTTCAAACTTTAAACGAAAAGAATGTACCATACAACATTATTAATATCGACGACTCTTATCGTAAGACTTATGCCACTTTTAACACTTTCTTTAAAACTAACAGAAAAGGATATTTTGTCGCATATCGCGACTCTTTAGCGGCAGCAATTATTAATGCAGCAATTGATAATAACTTGAATGTTCCTGAAGATATTGAAGTTTTGTCACTAATTGGCACGAAATATTCGAATATTATTCGCCCAACTATTTCCAATATGTTCTTAGATATGTCGGAAGTTGGTAGAAGGGCTGTTTATATCATGAATGACTTGAGCGAAGGCAAATTATTAAACCCTATTTTTTATTCGGAATGCATATATAATAAAAACGATTCAACAAAGGAGTAATTGATATAGATATGGATATTATTGATGAACTTGAGGCTCGCGGTTTAATTAAAGATTTTTCTAATCGCGATGAAGTCAAAGAATTATTAAAAACGCCTCAAACGATTTATTGTGGCTTTGATCCTTCTGCTAAATCGATGCATTTAGGTAATTTCGTTGCGATTTCAACTTTGATGCGTTTAGCAAATGCTGGTCACCATATTATTGCTGTTGCTGGCGGGTTGACTGGAATGATAGGCGATCCTAGTGGCAAAAAAAGCGAAAGACAACTTTTAAGTGTCGAACAAGTTAACGAAAATGTTTTAGGGATTAAGAATCAACTTGAGCACTTTATTAAAAATGGTCGCGTATTAAATAACGCTAGTTGGTTAGAAAAGATGACGATGATTGAATTTTTACGCGATTATGGTAAATATTTTCCTATCAACTATATGTTGAATAAAGAAATTGTTTCTTCTAGATTAGATAGCGGAATTTCCTATACTGAATTTTCTTATTCAATCATTCAAGCCATCGACTTCTTACATCTTTTTAAAAACGAGAATTGTACGATACAAATCGGTGGTTCTGATCAGTGGGGTAATTTGACTAGCGGTTTAGAATTAATTCGTAAAGTCGAAGGCAACGAAGTGAAGGTTGGTGGATTCACTTTAAATTTATTATTAGATTCTAACGGAAAAAAATTTGGTAAATCTGAAGGTGGTGCGCTTTATTTAGATGAAAAGATGTGTTCACCATATCGCCTTTATCAATATTTGATTAACACTGGCGATGATGACGCTTGTCGCTATTTGAAAGTTTTTTCTTTTAAAACTCTTGAAGAAATAAATTCTATTATTAACGAACATCGTGAAAATTTAGGACAAAGAATTGCTCAAAAAGCGCTTGCTAAAGAAGTTGTAACGATTATTCATGGCGAAGCAAAATTTCAAGAAGTTTTAAGGATGAGTGAATGTCTTTTTAGTGGCGATTATACCTCTTTAACTAAAGAAAACTTATTTGAATTATTTGGTGATTATTTAGTCCAACATAGAGCGAATGTTTTATTAGAAGATTTATTAATCGATATCAAAGCATCGACTAGCAAAAGAGAAGCACGCGAATTTATCAAAGGTAATTCAATTGCGATAAATGGTCAAAAAGTGACCGATTTAAATAAAATAATTACTTCGAGTGATGCTTTACTTGGCGAATTTGTCTTGATTAAAAGAGGCAAGAAAAATTTCTATTTAGTGCGTTTGACCGATGAAAAGTAATAAGTTATTCTTTCTTTTATTGTTACCAGCTTTGGCCGGTTGTGATGGTCATGTTTTAAGTTATGAAGAGGCGCGGGTAATTATCGATAATTTATCAAGCGAAAATATCGCTAATCACATCCTAATTGCTGAAGTTGATTATCAAGTAAGCGATCAAGGCTCCACAACGATTGAAAAATATATTTTTGACCGCACGAATAATTTTTATTCTTATTATCAAATTAAAGATGATGGTAAGACGACTTTTCAACGCTTTGAATTTGTTCGCGAGCCTATTGAAAACGAAAATACTAGATGCATTGTTATCGCCGAGAGAGCTAGTGGTGGTGGTACCATCATTAGTTCGCGTCAAAATAATTTAGATTATAATCCGGATATGTGGTCAAATGATTATCAATCTAATCAAATTTCTAAAATATCTTCTTATACTTTAAATGGATTAAATCGTCTCGACTCTTTATTATCTGCTTATGAAGAAGGCGTTGCTTTTGAATTAAATTTCTATTCCGATAACGAAACTTCGATCAATTGTCGAGCGACAATTGATGAAGATGGGTTAGCTCATACTTATTTGGTTGATATCAATAATTCTTTACTTGCTCAATATCGCCATAGTTATGGCAATTATCGCGAGACAATTTCAATAAAATATTCTCGCGTTACTTATGCTATACCAACCTTTGATTCCTCATTTATATCAGATCCGTTTTTGAGATAAAATATTAAAGTTTGATACAAAAAAGCCTGCAAAGCGCAGGCCTTTTTTTGAAAAATTGAACAGATAAAATTATAATCTACGGTTATAATATTCAATTATTTGTGCTTCATTAATATCCATTGGTAATTCATTACGTTCTGGTAAACGGAGGAATGTGCCTTCGAGTTTTTCTTCATCGGTAGAGACATAAGGACAAGAATGTCCTTTGCTTGCTAAAGCATCTTTAATGATTTGTAAAGAACGTGAACTTTCTTTCACTGAAATTACATCATTTACCGAACATAAATAAGATGGAATATCAACTTTCTTACCGTTAACTAGAATATGACCGTGATTGACGAGTTGACGAGCTTGGCGGCGCGTAGTAGCAAAACCAAAACGGAAAACGAGGTTATCTAAACGGCTTTCTAAGATATGGAAGAAAGCAAGACCCGTAACTTCTTTTGAACGTAAGGCGATAAGGAAAAGACGTTGGAATTGTCTTTCATTAACGCCATACATATGGCGGAGTTTTTGTTTTTCAATCAATTGTTTGCCATATTCTGAAGGTTTTCTTTTACGATCATTACCATGTTGACCTGGACCATAGGGGCGGCGTTGAAGTTCTTTGCCGTTTTCTAAGGTCGAAAAACCTAAGCGACGGGATCTTTTATAATCCGAACCTAAATATCGCATTTTACTATCTCCTTTCTTTAAGTTTTTGCACTTTAAAGCGAAGGTGTAAATCCTAACACTCGGATGTTAAATTGATAATTTCGGCTATGAGCGACGCTTACTTTCTTCCTTCTAATAAAGTATTTAACATCGGACAGGTTATATTTACATGCTTATACATGCAGTGAAAATAATAGTTGGAATTATTAATGTTGTCAATGACTTTTTATCGATTATTAATCGAAATGTGTTAAAAAATATTTTTTTTAAAAAAATATGTATATAATAATATTTAGTCGAGGGAAAAGAATGCACAATACATTATTTAATTATCTAAAATTAGCTGGTCTTAGTGGTGAGTATAAAGATCTACTCATAATTTTAATTCCTTCTTTAGCGGGCGGTATTCTCTTATTAATTTTTATTCTCAGTTTATTGTTTCGTTTCGTCTTTATACCTAATCGTTTAAAGAGGGAAATTCACGATTTAGATCGACGTTTTGAATATTTGCATGCTTTATTAATTGGCCAGGACGCTCAATATGTTAAAAGACTTGAAATTATTTCTCGTAGCAACTTACTTTATGTTGAAACTCATACACGTTTTTTAAAGAAGTTCAAAGAAATTCGCGATAAGCATGACGCAAGCGCCCAATCGACAATTAATCATTTAAAAGACTTACTTGATGAAAAAAAATATAAATTATTAAAGGAAGCGATTAGCGATTCAAAAGAAATTATTGCCGTCTATGAAAAAGAAGTTAATGCGTTAAATAATGATTTGCTTTTAGTCGTAAAACCAGAAGAGGATTGTCGTCAAAACGCCTTATCGCTTAAAGAGCAGCTTCGTCGCATTAAACAAGATTATTACGCTAAGCAAGGTGACCTTCAACTCTTAGCTGAATCGTTTGAAGAAATTTTTTCTTTGCTAGATTCTAAATTTGAGACATTTGAGGCAAATGTTGAAAGCGCTCAATACGATGATGCGAACAAGGTTTTGCCTGATATTGAAGTCATCATCAATGAATTAAATTCTTCGATGGAAGATTTGCCTAAATATTGTACGATGGTAGTCAATTTAATTCCTGATAAGATTTCTTCTTTAGAAAATTCCTATGAAACGATGATTCAAGAACGTTACCCACTTCATCATTTAGTAGTTACTCAATCGATTAAAGAAATGAAAGAAGAACTAATATATTTAACTAATCGCATTAAAAGATTCGAATTAAAAAATATCGATGTTGAATTAGATAACATGCTCTCACGAATCGAAGAATTCTTTACTTTATTTAATGAAGAAAAAGAAGCGCGTAAAATTTTCGATGAAGAAAATGAATCGGTTTATCAAGTTGTTAATGAACTCGATCGTACCTTTATTAAGTTGCGTAACTCGATACCGCAATATAAACAAATTTATCGTCTAAATGATTTGCAAGAACAAAAGATTAATGAGATTCAAAATTCAATTAATATCCAAGGAGCATTTAAACGCTCACTCGATACTTATATTCATTCATCGACGCAACAACCCTATAGTGTCTTAGTAACAAAAATTAAAGAATTAAAAGATGCGTCGACTAAAGTTAAAGATGAAATTAATGACTTTGAAATTTATTTAGAATCTTTAAAAACTGATTCTGAAGGTGCTTACGCTTTAATTTATGAAGCTTTTGATAAGGCAATTAATGCCTATCGAATGGTAAAAATTATAAATTTAGAAGTTACCGATAACAAATATTTAGATGTTATAAAAAAATCTTTTGAACTAATTGATGGTATTTATGAACATTTAAATATGCTTCCTATTGATGTGGAAGTAACGAATAATCTTGCTAAAGAGCTAAAAGATATTATTGCTAAATATTATGATGATGGCGATATTAAAAAGGATTTTAATTTAATGATTTTGGCTGAAAATTCTATTGAAATTATTAATCGTGATCGTCAACATCTCAGCGATATCGATCATCTTGCTAGTCACTGTGAACAATTATTTTTTGATGGAAACTTCGAACAAGCTTATATTAATGCTTTGCAAACAATTAAACGCATCCGCTCAGATCGAGAAAATTAATTATGATATATTTTGATCACGCTTCAACTAATAAAGTGAATCCAGAAGTTTTGAATTGCTTTATTGAAGAAAACGAAAAATTTGGTAATCCTAATTCCATTCATGCGTTAGGCGTTGCTGCTTTAAATGACTTAGATAAAGCCCGCGCTTCGATAAAAAAAGATCTAAATTTAGATAGCCATAATGTTGTTTTTACTTACTCTTCAACAATTGCTTTAAATCTTGCTATACGAGGTTATGCCCTTAGATATTCTCAACGTGGAAAACACATCATTTCAACGAAAGTTGAACACCCAGCAGTTTTAGAAACTTTAAAGTTTTTAGAAAAAAATGGTTTTGAAGTAACCTATTTAGACGTCGATTATGAAGGTAATATTTCTATAGAAAATTTTAAGCAAATGCTTCGACCTAATACAATTTTAGTTGCAATAATGGCGATTAATAATGAAATGGGGACAATTTATCCAATTAAACAAATTGCTGATATTGTTCATTCTTATCCAAAATGTTCGCTTTTAGTCGACGCGACACAAGCAATCGGCAAAATGAAACTAGATTATGATAGCATTGATATGTTTTCTTTTAGTGGTCATAAAATTGGTGGTTTAAAAGGTAGCGGAGCGTTAATTTATCGGAAGAATATTTCTTTTGAGCCATTAATTTATGGAGGTGGGCAAGAAAACGGCTATTTGAGTGGAACGGTTGCTACTCCTAACGCTATTGCTTTAGCTAAAGCCCTCAATTTAACTTTAAAAAATCTTGATAAAAAGATTAATTATGTTTCCTCTTTGATGTCTTTATTCCGCAGTGAACTAAATAAAAGAAATGGTGATTTTATCATTAATTCACCAGAAAACGCCTCGCCATTTATTATTAATTTCTCCTCAATTAAGAAAAAAGCGGCAGTAATTGTTGAGGCTTTATCTAACGAAGGAATTTATCTTAGCAGCGTTTCGGCTTGCCACTCAAAAAAAGAAACTTTCAGTAATGTAATTTACATTACAAAAAAAGATGAACATTTAGCGCGCAACACTTTAAGAGTTTCTTTTGATGAAACAAATAGCGAAGAAGAAATTATATATTTCTTTAAAAAATTAGATGAAATTATGGAGAAAATTCGATGAAAAATGTCATTATTATCCGTTATGGCGAACTTTCAACAAAAGGAAAAAATAAAAAAGATTTTATTCGCTTGTTAGCAAAAAATATTGCTTCATCATTAAAAGAATTTGACGATGTAACAATCAAGCCTTCTTTTGATCATACATATATTTATTATCAAAACCATTTAAACGAAATTATTGATATATTAAAAGATATAAGTGGCATTCACTCTTTTTCTTTAGGCTATGAATTAGAGCTAGATTACGATGAAATTAAAAACGATATTACAAAAAAAGTTTTAGAAATTAGCCACAATTATCATACCTTTAAAATTTTTGTTAAAAGGGCGAATAAAACCTTTCCATATAATAGCGATTATATTACGCGTGAACTCGCTTCTATCATTTTAAAAAATAGTAACTTAAAAGTTGATGTTCATCATCCTAGTTTAGAAGTCAAGATTGAAATTAGAATGGAAAATTCCTATTTGTATTTTCAAACGATTAATGGGGCTGGGGGCTATCCTTTAGGCGTAGGCGGCAAAGTAATAATGATGTTGAGTGGCGGAATTGATTCACCAGTTGCCTCTTACTTATTGATGAAAAGAGGTGTCAATATTGAAGCAGTTCATTTCGCCTCACCGCCTTACACCAATAGCGGAGTAATTTTAAAAATTAAGGATTTGTTAAGTGTTTTAACTAGGTATCAAACGCGGATTAAACTTCATGTTGTTCGTTTTACGGAAATTCAAGATGCCATTTATTCTTGCGCTGATGAAAGCTATGCTATTACTTTAATGCGTCGAATGATGTATCGATTAGCGAGCAAGCTAGCAAAGAAAACCCATTCATTAGCCATCGCTAGCGGGGAATCAATTGGACAAGTCGCTTCGCAAACGCTCGACTCGTTAGGTGTTATTAATGAAGTCACTAATTTGCCAATTATCCGTCCCTTAATTACTTATGATAAAGAAGAAATTATTAAAATATCGAAGCGTATCAAAACATATGATATTTCAATCCGTCCCTATGAAGATTGTTGTACTATCTTTACCCCGAAAAATCCTAAAACCAAACCATCTTTAGAAAAAGCTAAATACTACGAATCTTTATTTAATTTTGAAGAATTAATCGATAAAGCAATTTCTGAAGAGGAGATTATTTATCTTAACCGTGAAGAAATTTAAATCAAATATTTTTATTTTGCGCAGGTTTTAACAAAATTGCTATTTATATTAATAAAAAATCCGCACATTCAATGCGGACTTTTTTCTATAAAATACAAAGTTTTATTTAGCAAGAGCTTTTTTAGCTACTTCGACTAATTTTGCAAAAGAGGCGAAGTCATTAATTGCCATTTCTGAAAGCATCTTGCGATTAATGTTAATCTCAGCTTTTGCTAAACCGTTGATAAAACGCGAATAGGAAATATCGCACATTCTACAACCAGCGTTAATACGTTTAATCCATAATTTACGATATTCTCTTTTGAGCTTACGACGATCGATATAAGAATATCTTAATGAGCGTAATACTTGTTCTTTAGCAGTTTTAAATAAAAGGTGTTTACTGCCAAAATAACCTTTTGCTCTTTTTAAGATTTTTTTGCGGCGTGCGCGCGTTGCGACACTATTTTTAACACGAGCCATCTTTATTAACCTTGAATTAATTCTTGGCAGCGCTTTTGATCGCTTTTAGAAATTAATCCATCCTTTCTTAAATGTCTTTTTTGTTTTGTTGATTTGCGGGGCGCTAAATGAGCGCGATAAGCTGAACGTTTTTTAAGACGTCCTGAGCCAGTTACTTTTACACGTTTTGTAAAAGCTTTTTTACTTTTCATTTTAGCCATTTTTCTACCTCCTATTTCTTGACTTTTGAAGCTAAAACCGCATTGAGCCATCGCCCTTCTAATAAAGGGGCTTTTTCGATAGTTGCAATTTCAGAAAGATAACCGATGAATTTATTTATAACTTCTTCACCAACTTCAACATGGGCAAGTTGACGTCCTCGATAGCGTACACCAACTTTAACTTTATTTCCATCTTCTAAAAATCTTGTCGCGGCTTTAACTTTTACCATTAGGTCATTTTGTCCTATTTGGGGAGTTAATTGCACTTCTTTAATTTCAATAACTTTTTGTTTTTTCTTATTTTCTTTGGCTTTCTTTTGCATTTCATAACGATATTTACCAAAGTCGATAATTTTACAAACTGGCGGTTTAGCATTTGGTGCAACACAATATAAGTCTAAACCATATTCATTCGCGATCCTTTGACCTTCTCTTGATGACATTGTTCCTAATTGTTCACCTTTGGGTCCAATAAGTAGAATTTCCGGAAAACGGACATTCTCGTTAACTAAATCTTTTTGTTGGGGTACTCTTTTTCCTTGAGGACCATTTTGCTGCATGTTATTTATAAATAATCACCTTCCTTATAAGAAAACGGGTGCGTAGTAAGCACCCGTAAATAACATATATTCCTTTTAACCAATTAATTAATAATCTGGTGAGAGGTTGGTGCCTTCTACTTTCTACGTTTTCGTAGCGTTATTAATATAAATGCGAGCAATGCTTTTGTCAATAGAAATTATTAGATTTTTTTGGCGATTCTATCTAAAATCATTTCGATAAATTCTTCTTTTGAAACCGTTACCTGTTTATTTGAACCATACTCACGATATGTAACAGTGCCATTTTCTTTTTCTTTATCACCTAAAACGATTGAAAGGGGATATTTATTCACTTGAGCATTTCTTAATCGATAACCGAGTTTTTCATTACTCGCATCGACCTTTACTCGTAAATGATGTTGTTTTAAGAGTTCTTGGATTTCTAGAGCATATTCTAAATGAATATTTTCGTTCACTGGTAAGATGACAATTTGAGTAGGGGCTAGCCATAAAGGAAAAGCGCCCCCATAATTTTCAATGATAATTGCCATAAATCTTTCAATCGACCCTAAACAAGCGCGATGGAGCATGATTGGACGAACTTTGTTACCATTTTCATCAATATAAAACATATCAAATCTTTCGGGCAAATTCATATCTAATTGAATCGTGCCGCATTGCCAAATTCTTCCCATTGAATCACATAATTTAAAGTCGAGTTTAGGACCATAGAAAGCGCCGTCACCAGGATTGATGATAAATTCGCGTTTAGAAGATAAACATGCTTCTTTTAAGATGCTTTCAGCTTTATCCCATAAAGCAATATCACCAATATAATCTTTTTCAGGACGTGTCGATAGTTCAATATGATAACTTAAACCAAAAACTGAATACATTTCATCATAAAATTTGAGTAGGGTGGAAATTTCATCGACTAGTTGATCCTCTCGACAAAAAATGTGAGCATCATCTTGCGAAAAAGCACGGACGCGCAATAAACCATTGAGCGCTCCGCTAGCTTCGTGGCGATGAACATGTCCTAATTCAGCTAGGCGAATCGGCAAATCGCGATAGGAATGCAAAGTGTTTTTATAGACTAATATACCACCAGGACAATTCATTGGTTTAACAGCAAAATCGCGATCATCGATTTTTAAAGTATACATATTATTGCGATAATGTTCCCAGTGGCCTGAAATTTCCCAAAGTTCTCTCGATAGCATAGTAGGAGTCTCACAAAATTGATAATTGTATTTATAATGCATTTCTTTCCAATAATCTAAAATATTATTTTTTAAAGTAACGCCGTCGGGTAAATAAAAAGGAAAACCAGGACCATATTCACTAAGCATAAATAAATTTAATTGTTTACCGAGCAAGCGGTGGTCCCTTTTCTTTCTTTCAAGCAAATTATTTAAATGTTTTTCGAGTTCATCTTTACTAAACCAACTCGTTCCATAGATGCGAGTAAGCATTTTGTTTTTACTATCACCTCGCCAATAGGCACCAGCGATTGATAATAATTTAAAATGTTTAATGTTGCCGGTATAGAGTAGATGGGGGCCATAACATAAATCGATAAAATTACCTTGCTTAAAGATTGTTATATCTTCATTTAATTCATTGATTAATTCAATCTTATAAGGGTTATTAGCAAAGATTTTTTTGGCTTCCTCTTTTGAGACCACTTCCCGAACAATCTTTTCATTTTTTGCTGCTAATTCATGCATCTTTGCTTCAATGGTTATTAAGTCTTCTTCTAATAAAGATTGATCGAGATCAATATCATAATAAAAACCTTCTTCAATCGCAGGACCAATACCAAATTTAACTTGAGGATAAAGTTCTAAAAGTGCTTCGGCTAATAAATGACTCGTCGAATGATTTAAGATTTCAAAAGCTTCTTTTGTATTCTTTTCAATCTCTTTAATTTGACCATCATGCATTTGAATTTTCATCTTTGTTGCCTCCAAAAATAATAAAACGCCCCTTTAAGGACGTTCTTCACGCGGTACCACCTTAATTTATATCTACGATAGATATACGCTTAATTATCTTAACGCGATTAACGGTCTTATTGGTTTAAGACACCTACTAATAGTGGTACCAATATTTCATCAATGAAGAACTTTCACTATCATCTTCTCGCTAAATTGAGAGGAAATATTGACATGTCTATTAGGACATCTCTATTATAGACTTTTTCATTTTGGGTGCAATTACTTTAATTCGATTATTGTGATTTTTGCGATTATGAGGCTTTGATTTTTAAAATCTTTTCATCGTTAAAATAAGCAGTTTTTAAATAGATTATATTGCAAAACCCAATTATTTATTTATTTTTTGTTAAGAAAATATCAATCTTTTGACCAAAGATAAAATAGAGGATTAGCAAAGTTAAACTTAAACCAACAATATAGAAGGCATAGAAAATTGGGAAGCTAATTATTGCGAAAGTATAGATATGATAAATTAAGATAACTAATAAATAACCAAGGGTCGCTAATAGAGTAAAGGTAATGGCAGTGATGATTGTTGTTAATATAAAGATCCAAACTTTTTTAATATGCATCTTCTTAAAGAAATATAATAAGTTAACAAAAATTACAAAGATTGCTTGGGCGGATATATTCATAACCTGTGAGCCAAAGACCGCACGATCAGTAATCATCCATAAATAAGCAATTGTTATTCCTAAATATAGTAGAACAAAAATGATATTAATAACTGTATATAAGGCTCGCAAATTTATTTCTCGAATAACATCGTTCGTGGTGTAGCTAGTTAATTGAAAAATTAAATAAGATAATAAGATAAAACTTAAGCCATGGATAAAGGAAGCAATGACAGTCAAATAAAAGTTTCTAGTTATATCTTCATTTAATAATAATGGCTTAAAGGCCAATAACCCTAAAACAATTAAATAGAAATATAATTTATCTTGTTTAAAGAAAAATAGAATAAAAATTGCAATTATTAAAAGTGTTAAGGCACTTAGATAAACATAAATAAAAATGGCATATTGTGATGAAACTGCAAGGTTAAATACCGGTGCGTAGATAACGCCTAACCCTGTTTCTAAATAAAGCAAGATTAAAGACACGAATAGGAATGATAAAGTAATTAATTTTAAAATCTTGATTCTTAATTGATTCATAATTCCTCCATCATTTTATATTGGGGAAAATAGTCATCCCTTTTTGATTCAAAATCAATGCTTTTATCTAAGAAGGTTCCAGCGATTTTATTTAGAGAAAAAGTCATTTCATCTCGACGATTATCAAATGAAGCATCAATTGTTAAATTTAGATTTTCTCCGATACACATAATCGTTATTTCCACGAATTCTTGATGTCCCCTTAAATGCGGTTTAGTCACTTGTGAACTTATATCATTAACACCATTTATATTTAAAAAACAATTTATTTCATAATAACTAGGGCTATAACTATAACCAAAGGGTGAAAAATTTTGAATATCATCAATTATTAAAACATTCGTTCGATAAATATCTAAGTTAATTTCTCCTTCATCTAAGGTTCGTATTTCTAGATTAATGCTTTCAAGTAAAAAACCATAATCTTGATATAAAAGATCATTTGTGACCTCATTATCAGCTGCCCGTGCATAAATAAATTTTCCTTGAATAATGCTTTGTAGATTATAAGAAAACGGGCAACAAGAAACTAACAAAAGAGCCATAATAAAGTTTAGAAATAAAATTATTTTATTATGGAACATTTTTAAAGTAAAAGTGAACACTTCCTAATATTATCCTCCCAAAATTTCTTTCTTCTACTGATGAATTAGAGTTGTTAATTTCAATTTTAAATCCAGTGAAATCAATGCTCTCATTAAGATATACTTGAAAATTACGCATTACAGGATAGGTTGCCGGAATATCATTGGGATCGTATGTATACAAATTCATCCATGTATTTGTTGCGCTATTAAAACCGTAAAATATTAAAGTTGAATTATTATTGCCAAATAACTCTGCATTGCCCCATCTTGCTAAATCAATCGATAAATTACGCAAAATTTTGCCATTATTAAATTGATATGCTAAATATGCCTGACTATAAGATTGTCTTTTTGAAGACAACACTAATCTATACTCATCGAAATTACCATTTTCATCATAATGTTTTACATATCCAGTTCTTAATCTTGTTGTTTCTAATTCAATATCAAATTGCGAAAACGAATAATAGTTAGTTTTGTAAGTATTGTTATAGGAACACGGATATCCGTAATCTGCTGGTTTAATGGCAAGATGTTGTCTTTCTTCGTTAACATAAATTACACAATATAAATAATCGTCTAATTTTTCGGAATCTATATATATACATTCATCATCATTATAATTAGGATTGCAATTTGCTTTAAAAAATAATTTATTAGTTAAATTTCCAAAAGCGTCATAACATGAAAAAGTTTCATATCCATATATATTAACAAAATGACCTGTTAATATAGAAGTAACTTCCCAAAGAATCAAAGGAGAACCGCGGTCAATTGAATTTTTCATTTTTGAAATAATGTTTACTGTACTTGTGACATTTGGGAAAATATAATCCGACGAAAGAGAAAATTGATTCTCTAAACCATGATTTTTTATAATCTGTCTCATTCCTTCTTCTACAGATATAGGCAGAGAAAATGTCCCGTCCTGAAAAGTGATAGACGAATCTTCAGCGGGTATGGCAAAAATTTCGCTAGCAATTTCGATATAAAAATCTAATAATTCGTCATAATCATTATAACCGTCTACTAATTCGTAATATTTTGGTCCTTTAGCTAAAAAATCTAAGTGGCTTATAGCAGCAATTGGGCCACAACCTAAATATTCTCTTCCGAGTTCTTGATTTACATCGACAAAGATAGTTTCGCTTTCGTTTATATCGATCGGTTTGATGCCATATTGACTTACAACTGAATTACTTAAATTATTTACAATAGAAAATGAATTGATTGAATACTCTTCTTCCAAATAGTTTTCTAAACCCGTTTCTTTTATATTTATGTCGTTCAAATCGTCGCCTAAAGCATTCAAATATAATAATGCATCTGTCAAATATTCTAAAAATTCATCAGTAAAACTATTCGTAATAATTTGATTATTATCATATTCAAAATTTTCATAAGTTGTATTTTTGTTACCAAAACAATTACCGCCAATGACTATTGTTGTCAATATTAATTCACTTAACATTTATTCCCCCTCTACATATTAATATTGATATTAGACATTATTTAAATTGTCATGAATTAAAAACAATCTTTGGGATGTCCAGCTTCAGTAAAAACATTACATGTGGATTGGTGGTTTCAAATATTCTTATGAGTATCAAAGATCTATTTGTATTTTTACAATA
>CASFSG010000067.1 GCA_949297305.1 uncultured bacterium | reverse complement strand
GATAAGGGAGTTTATCAGGCAACTTTTTCGATGCTAAATAAGGTAGCTTTTAATGCGATTGACCGTTATTTAAATATGGGTAGTGTTAGCGATCAAGCGACTTTAGAAAGCGTTTTAAATAAATTTAAAAATAATAATTACTCATTAGATGTAATTAGTGGTTCAAATTTAGCCAAATCGTATTTTACACCTGACTATTATTATTTAGAAGCTTATGGTGATCCAACAAAGAATATAGGTTATGTAAAATTGGGTGAAGAAATTCATCAGTTTACCGTCTCTTATAACGGCTCAACACCTACTGATATCATCGTTGGTGAAACCGATTATGCCGCTAGTAGTAATCCGATGCAATTGCCAGGTGTCGGATCTTCCTATAATGCGGCAAATAATTTATTTTATGCCTCGATGTTAAGTGAAGATATTTATAATTTTGATAATTATGTTATTGATGATTCAATTGGCATTCCTTATTTTAGAAATCTAACTGAAGGTTTTGCTGCTAGTATTCTTTCTTATTTTTATCCTAATAACACGAGTGCTTTGCCTTATGGCGCAGGCTTTTTAGTTAGCGATAGCGACAAAGACAGTTATGATGTTAGAGCGACTTTAATGTGCACTTATATCTCGCGTGATGGGTCGCAAATGGGTGCATTAGCGTTCACATTTTATGATATTGGTGGTACGCGCCATGATTTTATTGAAAATTATTTTGACTTTTAATTGGAGGTAAAGAATGAAAAAAACTCTGCTTTTTATTTTATTGAGTGCCTGCAGTGTGGTGATGGCTTCTTGCGATGGCGATTCTTCTTCTATTGCGATAGAAAATCCAACTGAAGTTATCGTATCTGGGCCAAAATCGACCTATATCGATCAAACGATTCCTTTAAGTGCGACCGTTGTTGGTAGTAGCGATCACTCGGTTACGTGGGCTGTTGACGATCAAACGATAGCTTCTATCGATGATAGTGGTCGCCTTACTGGTTTAAAAGAAGGGACTGTCAATGTTAGCGCAACATCAAAAAAATATCCTTCTTTGGTTGGCACTTATAGTGTCAATGTCATCGCTAGATTAGCTGATGACGTCGAATTAATTGTTGATAGCGAAGAGGCTTATGTTGGTGAAAATGGTGTTTATTATATTCCTTTAGGAATCAAAATCCATCTATCGTATCGTCTTGACGATGAAAAAGCTCGTAGTATCGATGGCATTTCTTATGCATTTGTATCAAACGAAGGTGAAGATACTTCTAGTTTGGGATCATTTGAAGTTTTAGGCGACAATACTGTGAATTTTGTTGCAATGTCCGTTTTTGAAAATGTTGCAATTCGCGTTTCAATTTTTTATGATGGCTTTTATAGTGCGTCCGCTACTCATTCTTTGATTTTCACTAGCGTGGACAATAACGCTGATAATAAAATAAAAGTTGCGGAGATTATTGAAAATATCTCAAATAAAGAAACTGATTTATCTAGTGCAAATTTTGCTTATGGACAAGCTAAGGATGAATTAAGTGAAACGACATATCAACTTTATAATGATGGTGCTTCTTCGCACACGATTTATTCTGATGGTACAACTAAAGACAGCATTTCTATTATTGATAATAGTTCCATTTATTATTTCGACTATGATGTTACTAGTGGTGATATTTTAAATGTTTATCAAAATTTAACCTACGATAATGAAAATGCCGCAATTTATGAAGCCAACGCTCGTCGAGCTCATTTTTATCTCAACAATAATGTTTATTATGGTTTTGCTAGTCTTTTTGAATTAGTCACAAGCGGTTCTGCTTATCGCGACTATGATGCTTTTGGTAGTTTTTCTTTAGGCGCATACGCTCAATATTCCTTTAATGAAGCTAATTCTTTAAATGTTTTATCAATTACTTCTGAATATTATGATAATTTAACTAATGCCGGTTATTCTGCAGCGTTTACTTTATCATATTCTGATGATTATTCTTTAGAATCGTATTCTTATGAAATCTATGATTATGATGGTGTGAATAAAAATCTCCTCTTTGTTGAAATCGCTGATGAATTTGTCTATGGTGAGAAAACCAACTTTACTTCCTTTGACATTGAGAAATATTATTATTCAACTATTGTTTTAGAAGAATTGGCTGGCAAAAAAGCTGACGATGGTAGTTATGATTACACTGATTTAGAGCGTTATGGGGCTGATGAGGTTGGCGTAGAAGACGGCTTAACAATATATACATTGTCTTACGATAAAGCTTTACCTTTAATTATTGATGGTAATGCTTCATTGCCGACAACTGCCACCCCTTTAATCGATAATATATCTGGGTCTTCGACTTATAGTTATACTGATGAAAGTGGTGCTACTATTAATGCGGAACGCAGTTTCTCTTCTTACGAAAATGGTTCTTTATCTCTCTCTGCCCCTAAATATGATAGTGGTAATTCGATTGCTACAAAAGAAAGGGTAACTATCAGTGGACGTGGTGGAGCCTCGACTACTTTCTTAATTCAATGGACAGTGCCGAATTTAAAAGGGATAATATTTTCTAGTAGCGAGAATGTTTCTAACAATGTTTTCCCATCGATTCGCGCTTATGGTCGCACTGGTTATTTTTATCTTAATCCTAATCCGGATGATGTTAATTTATATACTTTTGCTATCGATATTCACTCTAAACCCACAAATGGTGATTTGTCGCTTCATCAATATAGCGATAATAATCAATTTCTAATTCCGGGTGGTTCTTATTATTTAACTGCTAGTGTTCCAGGAACTTATAAATTTAGTTTCTATATTATCGAAGCAGATTATATCAAGACTGAAGAATTCACTTTGGTAGTCGAAGAACCTTTAAGCGCGAACGAGATTGAAGAAAAAATTGTTGGAGAAACCTACGTTTATAATACCGGTATGACAGAATTTAGAGTTACCTTTACTAATGCTTCGACTATTACTTTAGTTGAAGAACAATATATGATGGGTAATGCTCCAATTGAGGATACCATTCCTTATAAGATTAGCGATGCTCGCATTACTATTGAAGGTAATTTCGATGTAAACAAAGAAGATACTGGCGTTAATTTCTCCTATTATCAGTTTGATAGTGAAGGATTGTATTATGATGCTGTTTTAGCAGGTGATATTGGTTTTAATAATGATTTGACACAAATTACTTTATATATGCGTTCAAAACAGGATTTAGGTGATGGAGGGGAAGATTTTGATGATGATGAATTAGTGAATTTTGCCCCGACAGTCTTCAATCTTTATCAAGGTTTAGATTCTTTAAATGGCATCAATGTTAAAGCTAATAGTTCTTCCTACGCGAACGCTGATTATGGTATGGTTGAGGCCTCAATTGCTTTCGACGAAAGCACTATGACTTTGACTTTGTCTTCGCTTAAAACTAATTCGGTTGTCGATGTTATTAGGGCTAGTTACGATTTTGATGATTTGAATAAAGATATTACTTTCTCTAATATTGTCTCAGTCAACAATGTAGTTACCTTTAATTATTT
>CASFSG010000066.1 GCA_949297305.1 uncultured bacterium | reverse complement strand
CTCTTATATTATTTAAATACTTAACATAAGAAGGAGGAAAAACAATGTTAAGAAAACTTACCGCTCTATTAGCCCCAACTCTTGGCTTAGTAGCTGTTGTTGGTGCAGGTTTCTCGGCTTGGTATTTTGGCGTTGACGATATCGCTAACACTGTTAATATGGACGTCGAATTAACAGAATTAGCTGATGGCACTGGTAAAATCACCGTCAATAATAGTGGCGTAACATTAAAGCTAGTTCTCGATCAAGGTGGCTTTGTTAATAAAGATGATGTTACTAAAGGTATTTCGGTCGTTAATACTAGTAATGAAGACGCTGTTGTTAGTGATTTAGCAGCTAATTATACCATTCCTGAATCGGATTATAATGAATTAAATTCAGCTGGTACGCTTCCTACCATCACAACAACTATTACAATTCCTAGTGCTTTAGCAAGTTATGTGACTGTTAAAACTGGTGGTGATTGGACTATCGGCACTGATACTGATGCTGGTGATAAAACATTCGTTCGCACTAGTAATTTCCCTCAAAGCGCCACTAGTGGTACTTCGGGCAACGAATATGTTGTTGATTTAAATGTTGATATGAATACAACTGATGGCGTTAACGAATTATTCCAATATGTCACTGGTCAAAAGCCTACTAATACGGATGCTTATAATTCCATGTCAACAGCTTTAGCTAATGTTGGTGACATTACTATTACTTTTGCGGCTACTTTTGCTACTAATAACTAATTAGTGTTCAAGTAAGCTCTCTAATTTATTATTAATAATTGATTATTGTTTCGCGCGATGAGTAATGAGAATTTAATTAGAATTGCTTTCTTTGTTTCCGTCACTGTCATCATTGCGATGACTGTGACTTTTTCTTTGCTTTATTTTGTTTATGCAAAATATAAAAGAGAACATATTAAAAATGGTCACGAAGACCAAAAGCTCATCGATGATTTAACTGGCAAAAAACATTCTAAAGTCGATAATCCTAACAAACTTAGCGTTTGGTGGAATAATTTAACGAACAAAAGTTCTGCTATTAAAGTTGAAAGTAAGGAGACTAAACAAAGCGAGAAACCTGCTTCTTACCTTGAACTAATCGCTAAAAAGGAGAAAAAATCCAAAATATCAAAGATTGTATTTTTATCCCTTTATGGTGTCTTTGCTGCTTTTATTATCGCTTTGATGATTACTTCCATTACTTATCGCGTGAATGGCGATATGCTTTTTATTAATGATACGACCTATTTGACTATCAAAACACCTTCGATGTCGGATGTTCATAAAGAAAACACTTACATTCAAGAAAATAATTTAGATAATCAAATTGAACAATATGCCTTAATTAATGTTAAGCGCGTTGCAAGTGTCGATGAGTTAAATATTTATGATGTTGTGGCTTTTAAGGCTAATGATTTAATTTATGTTCACCGTTTGATTGAGAAAAACGAGGGTAGTGATGGCGAAATCCTTTTAACTTTTAAAGGTGATGCAAATAATGGCTCATATTCTTTTGAAAAGGGTGTCTCGTTTGATAATGTCATCGGAGTTTATAATGGTTATCAAAGCCTCTTTTGGGGTACGATGATCACTTATTTACAATCTAATATTGGCATCATTGCGATGACACTTGCCTTGGTGTTTCTTGTCAATTTAGAAGTGCAGGAAGAATTGATCGACTGCGATTATTCAAAACGTCTAAAATATTTAGCTACAAAACTTGATAAGGAGCAAATAAATTAATGTTCAAATTATCGTCATTATTAATTGGGATAGGCGGAACAATTACTCTTGTAGGCGCTGGTTTAAGCAGCTGGTTTTTTATTGATGGTCCCTCAGATAACATAGAAGCTTCTTTTAATGTAAATGTTGACTTAAAAGGCCTTGGTAATTTTGGTGATTTTCTTATTGACGCTCCCAATTTTATTATCTTTGAAGAAGGAAATAACCCCTCTTCGTTAAGCGATGGCTTGAATTTCTATCAAAAAATGTATGATGAAAATATCATCAATATGGATGGTTATTTTGGTTTG
>CASFSG010000065.1 GCA_949297305.1 uncultured bacterium | reverse complement strand
GTCGTTGTTTTACCGACCCCATTTACTCCACTAACTAATAAAATAGTCGGGCCATTAGTCAAAAATCTAATTTCATTTTCAATATCCGAGCCTCCGCTAGCATAATTTAAAAACATTTTATCAATTAATAATTCATTAATTTCTGTAGGATCTTTTATTCTTTTGTTTTTCGATTCATCTAAAATTTCATCAATTATTTTTAAAGTTAAATTAATTCCAACATCAGCTTCAATTAAGATTTCTTCTAAATTTTCAAAATAAGAAGAATTCACTTCTTTATAACGTTTTGCTAAGTCATTTAGTTTATTTGCAAATTGAAGACGGGATTTTTCCATCCCTTTTTCATAAGTTTCATTAACTTTTTTCTTTGAAAATTTTTCTTTTAAGAACGCAATTAAACCCATACTTATTTTCCTAATAACAACGCTTTTTTAGACAAAGCTTCTTTCGCAGCGTTACTTTCTGCTTCTTTTTTCGAACTTCCAACCCCATAACCTAAAATTACATCATCAAATTTAACACAAACAGTAAAAGTTTTTTTATGAGATGGACCGCTTTCTTTAACAACTTCATAAGTGACACTGTCGCGATATTCAGCTTGCATTTCCTCTTGTAAACGGGACTTGTAATCTTTAATTTGGTTTAAATCATAATGAAGAACATCGTCGTAAAAAGTCAAATTGATGAAATTACGTGCGCTTTTAAAACCTAAATCTAAACAAATGGCAGCGATAAATGCCTCGAAAACATCCTCTAAAACATTGTCTGATTTTGCTAAATCGTTCGCATATGAATTACCTACTTTTATATAATCTTGGAAATTATACTTGCGCGCATAATTTGCTAGTGAAGAAGTTTTAACTAAAGCACTTCTTAACTTCGATAAATCGCCTTGTCCAAGCTCAGGATAAGTTTTATATAATAACGAAGCAATGACAAAACCCAAAACCGAATCACCCAAAAACTCCATTCTTTCATAATCGTGATGAAATGTATGAGCGTCAGCATTATAAGAAGAATGTGTAAATGCTAATTCATATAGTGATAAATTATGAAAAGGGATATTTAAGTCTTTTAATAAAAGCCGTATGTTTTTATTCATTTAAACTAAAACCTTTTTTGATTTCCTCAACAACTTGTTTTCTCATGAGGTTATACCCGACTTTCATTGCAGAATAAAAAGCGGGGCCATCACTATTGCCATGCGCTTTAATAACGACAGCATTCACCCCAATTAATAAAGCTCCACCAACCTTTTTATAATCCATTTTATTTTTTAATTCATTAATACCAGATTTCGCGAATAAATAACCGACTTTGGTAATAATATTCTTCTTAAAGGCGTCTTTCATTAATTGGGACATCATTTTAGCCATCCCTTCGCTACCCTTTAAGAAAATATTCCCACTATAACCGTCAAAAACTACAACATCAGCATGCCCTTTAAGCACATCGCGAGCTTCCATATTGCCTACAAAATTTTTATCTTCTTTTAAGATTTGGTAAGCTTCTTTACCAACACTAGAACCTTTGTGCTCTTCGCTGCCATTACTCGCTAGATAAATTTTAGGTTCCTTTATGCCGAAGACGGCTCGATCATATAAGGCACCCATTTTAGCAAATTGAACAAGCTCTTCTTTGGTATTTTCAACACTCGCACCAACATCTAATAAAACGACATTTTTACCATCTATAATTGTAGGAAATGATGTTATTAAAGCTGGACGAATAACACCAGGAATCTTTTTTATCTTAAGTGTTGCTAGCGATAAAAACGCTCCGGTTGAGCCGCTAGAAATAATACCATCTGCCTTTTCCTTAATTAATGTATCAATCGCAACGCTCATTGAAGAATCCTTCATGCGCATCGCTTCCATGACACCAGCATCCATCGGCATCACTTCTTTAGCTTCAATAATATTGGCTATTTCTTTAATGGCTTCTAATTCATCTATTTTACCAACAGCGAATAATTCAACATCAG
>CASFSG010000064.1 GCA_949297305.1 uncultured bacterium | reverse complement strand
TCTTTTCTTAAATGGTAAAATGTTCACTGTCAACCAAATATTAGATGATGAAACAATTGGTTTAATCTGTCTAGAGTTCGGATTTGATTTTCATAAGGAAAAAATCGTCGAAGAAGAAAATTTTGAAGATTTAGAAATTGTCGATAAGCCCGAAGATTTAAAACCCCGACCACCAGTGGTGACAATTATGGGGCATGTTGACCATGGTAAAACTACTTTAATCGATGCGATTAGAAATTCCAATTTAGTTGCTAGTGAAGTAGGCGGTATTTCGCAAGCTATCGGGGCATATCAAAAAGAAATAAATGGTCAAAAGATTACTTTCATCGATACACCTGGGCATGAAGCTTTTACTGCCATGCGTTCTCGCGGAGCTTCCGTTACCGATATCGTCGTTTTGGTTGTGGCGGCTGATGATGGAGTTATGCCTCAAACAATCGAAGCAATCGACCACGCGAAAGCAGCTGGTGTTCCAATTATTGTTGCTATCAATAAAATTGATAAAGAAGGGGCTAATATTGATAAAATACGTAATGAGCTCGCTAAATATGATATTATTTCCGAAGAGTGGGGAGGTAAAAATATTTTCGTTAATATCTCCGCCAAAAAGAATATTGGTATCGACAATTTGCTCGATGCAATCCTTTTAGTTGCTGAAATGCTCGAATTAAAAGCTAACCCAGATCGCTACGCTATTGGAACAGTTATTGAAGCAAAACTCGATAAAGGTGAAGGACCTAAAGCTACTTTGCTTGTCCAAAACGGCACTTTATCTTTTCAAGACTATGTTGTCGTCGGAACAGCTTATGGAAAAATTCGCCGCATGACAAATGAATTTCAAAAGATTATTAAAAGCGCCTCACCATCGACACCGGTCGCGGTCATTGGGCTATCAGAAGTTCCTAATGCTGGTGATCACTTCATGGCCTTTCCTAATGAAAAACAAGCTCGCGACATCGCTTTAAAGAGAAAATTGATCAAAATTGAAGAGGAGAGAAACTCATCGAAAGGTGCAAGTCTTGATGATTTATATAACCGCATTCATGAAGGAGAAATTCAAGATGTTAACATCATTTTAAAAACCGATACAACTGGTTCAAGTGAAGCGGTTAAGGCATCATTATTAAAATTATCTAATGATCAAATCCGTGTAAATATTATCCACGCTTCAGCGGGTGCAATCACTGAAAGCGATATCATGCTTGCTAGCGCCTCTAAAGCAATTATTTACGGTTTTAATGTACGACCGAGTTCACAAATTAAAGCTAAGGCTGATTTAGAACATATTGAAATTCGTTTACATCGCATCATTTATGACTTAATTGAAGAGATGGAAGATGCTTTAAAGGGCATGCTTAAAAAAGAAGAAGTGGAAATTGTTACTGGTCAAGCTGAGGTACGCGAGCTGATTAAAATTTCTCGCGTCGGCATTATTGCTGGCTCTTATGTTACAAGCGGATTAATAAAAGTTGGCGAAAAAGTTCGCATTTTACGTGATGGTATCATCATTTATGATGGCAAAATTGCCTCTTTAAGAAGATTTAAAGACGATGTCAAGGAAGTTAAAGAAGGCTATGAATGTGGCTTAACAATTGAAAATTTCAATGATTTAAAAGAATTAGATATCATTGAAGGTTATGAGATGAAAGTTAAAGAATAATGGAACGATATAAACGGTTAGAAAGCATCATTTATAGAAACGTCACTGAAATTATTCAATTTTCTTTAACAAATCCGCGCGTTGGTTTTGTGACAATTAATGAAGTAATTTTAGCAAAGGATTTATCGAAAGCTCGCATCTATGTAACATTTTTAGGAACAAATACTCCTAAAAATAATCTTCATGAACTCAATAAATGCAAAGGATTTATTCGTCATGAATTAGCGCAGAAGATGGCAACTAGAAAAATTCCTGAATTAGAATTTATCCTCGACGAGACAAATGAAAAATCCGCGCGAATCGATGAATTGCTCATTCTAGAAGAAGAACAATTATCACAAATGAAGAAAAATAAATAATTATTTCTTCTTAAAATTATAACTTGAATAATTTTTTAAGATTAAATCATCGTAAAAATCCATAATGTTATCATGGTATTTCTTGATTGCAGGCAATAAAAATGGCTTCTTTGAAACGATGATTTTTTCTTTTTTATTAATTGCTAAATAAAAGCTACCTTGCAAAATGTTCCGCTTGTTATAAATACCATAAAAATTGATAACTTCTTGATTAGTAGGCAATTTACCTAGATGGTGTTTTTGGTAAAAATTTTGATAAGCAATCATTTCTTTTGCAAAAATAATTTTTTTAAGATATAGCGGAGTGTTTTTAATTGCTATTTTCTTTAAATTAAACCATAAATCAAGATGAACATCATCAGTTAACATTTTGGCAAAATTTAGCTTAGCAATTGGATAACCGCGATAGATATTTTTTAAGATATTTTTAATATTTTCACGGGTAGTTAATTTGTCGTTTGGGCAAGCGCTTTTTTCAATATAAATATTTTCTTCCTTCACCAAGGTTGCTATTTCATGTTCTTTAACATAGATAAATGGTCTAATGAAATCAACGTCGTCTTTATCTAGATGCATATAAGGCGAAAAAGTTGCTATTCGACCGCCATAAATCATGTTCATCAACAAAGTTTCTAAAGCATCGTCAATATGATGAGCGAAAGCAATTTTAGTAATACCTCTTTCTTTTGCGTAATTATCAATCATCGATTTTTTCATTTTTGCGCATATTGAGCAAGGAAGCAAATCATGTTCGCGATGGTCACTTAAAATTTTATAGGCATCTTGATGGTCGATGATATCTAGCTTATATCCTAAACTAGCAACATATTCATTAATTTTTGTTACATTAAAAGCAGGGAAGCCTAAATCAATGATCATTGGATAGATTTTAAAATTTTTCTTAGAATATTTATTGTATAAATGTAGGCAATATAATAGGGCCATCGAATCTTTACCTCCACTAAGTCCTAAAGCAATTTTATCGCCCTTATTAATCAGCGAATATTCTTCGTCGGCCTTTTTAATTTTTCCTAAGATATGTCGAATTGTTTTCATCTTCTTTTTGATTATAATAATATATTTAGTAAATGGATACGAAAAACGGAATTTTCTTAGTCGATAAAGAAGTGGGGATGTCATCCCGCCAAGTCGATAATCTCATCAAAAAGAAATTTAATTTAAAATCATGTGGTCATCTAGGAACTTTGGATCCTTTCGCCAGCGGATTATTAATTGTCTTTGTCAATCAAGGTTCAAAATTCGCTCAATTTTTAGAAGGGGATAAAACATATCTTGCGACTTTAAAACTTTTTAGCGAAACCGATACTTTAGATAGCGAAGGTGTGATAACTAAAAAAGTCGATAAAACTAATTATAATAGTGAAGAAATAATTGCTGTTTTAAACAGTTTTTTGGGTGAAAGCAATCAAATTCCACCAAATTATTCGGCAATTAAAATTAATGGTGTGCCAGCTTATCAATTGATGCGAAATAATGAGAATTTTACACTTAAAAGTCGGCAAATCACGATTAAAAATATTAAATTGATCGCTTATCAAGATGATGAAATTACTTTTTCGGTTACTTGTTCAAAAGGAACATATATTCGTTCTTTAGGAAGAGATATTGCAAATAAGCTTCAAACAGTTGGCCATTTAAATCAGCTAGAGCGAATACAAAATGGACATTTTTTTATTCAAGGCGCTAAAAAGATTGATCAATTAAGTGAAGAAGACATTATCTCGATTGACGAATTAGGAAAAATCTTTGCTTCAATAAATATGGATGAAAATTTATTTAAAAAAGTAAAAAATGGTCGCCAAATTTATTTAAACAACGTTTCGGACATCGTTTCTTTATATTATCAAAATCAGATTATTGCTATTTATCAAAGAAAAGATTTAAATGAATATTGTTCAAAAAAAGGGTTCTATTATGGAAATTGAAGAGATAGATTATCGTCAAATTAGTCAAAAAGAAGAAGAAATTTCTTTACTTTTAGGTTATTTTGATGGATTGCATTTAGGGCACATTGCCTTAATAAAAACCGCGCATTATGAAGCAAAATATCCTTTGTGTTTATTATCATTTTCTGCGCCGATAAGTCAATTTATAAATAATGGTAAAGAAAGCAAAATATTAACAGCGAATTTTGACAAAAAAAGAATTTTATATCCTTATCATATCAAAAAAATAATTTCGCTTAAAATCGATGCTGATTTTATCAATTTATCTCCTTTAGAATTTATTGCGATATTAAAAAAAATGAATGTTAAAGAAATATTTGTCGGTGAAGATTTTCGCTTTGGCTTTCAGGCAAGAGGCGACATTAAATTATTGCAAGAACATTTTCCTATCCACGTTAAAGATATAGTAAAAATTGCTAACCAAAAAATATCCACATCATTAATCAAAAATTATTTAATGAAAGGCGCGATTAAAAAAGCTAATAAAATGCTCGGAAGATATTATGAAATTGTCGGGAATATCATCCATGGCAATTCGATAGGGAGAACTTTAAAATATCCTACTGCTAATTTGAATTTAAAAGACAATTATTTGCTTCCTAAAAATGGGGTATATAAGACCATTTGTTATGTTCATGGAATTCCTTACATATCGATAACAAATGTCGGCGTTCATCCGACGATTAATCAATTAAATCAACCGCTTGTTGAAGTTCATATTAAAGATTTTTCTGGCGATATATATGGTCAAACTGTCTATTTAGCATTTTTAGATTTTATTCGACCAGAAATTAAATTTTCTAATCTAGATGATTTAAAAACGCAGATAGATAAAGATTTTTTATCTTTGGAGGAAAAATGATGATTGAACGAATTCATCGAGAGTATTCAAAATATTTAAATTGTTATAAACAAGTTCGCATTCTTTTTCCTGAAAGTTATTTTAAAGACTTGCATAAAAGATATCCTGTTTTCTATTTTCATGATGGACAAAATCTCGTCCATCGTAGTCCCTTTTCAAATTCCTCTTGGGGAATCAAGAAAACATTTAAGGACTTAAATATTGAGGCGATAGTTGTCGGGATTGATTCTAACAAAAATCGCGTACAAGAATATTGCCCCTTTCGCCCGATTGATTTTAAAGGGAAATTTACTTCAAAAGCATATGAATATGGACAATTTATAACGGAGGAACTCAAACCTATAATCGATAAAAAGTTGCGTACATTAAGCGATTATGAGCACACCTTTATCGGCGGTAGTTCCTATGGAGCGGTTATTTCTTTATACATTTCTGCAACATTTAAAGGAATCTTTTCTTTAGTAATGTCATTCTCTTTAGCGAGCTGGCCGTTTTTAATTTTATTTAACGATTATATTCGCTTGACTAAACTAGATGAAAAAGCCAAATATCAAATCTGTGTCGGCACTAAAGAAGAAGACATAAATTACAATAAAGAAATGTGTCATCAAGCATATTTATACTGTTCTAAGCTCTTGAAAGATTATTTAGATTTCAAAAACATTAATAATGAATTAACTATTTATCAAGATGGTCGCCATTCTGAACGCGATTGGAGCAAACAACTTGCCGATGTCTTAGTTAAGGAAATTAATCGTTTTCGCTAAAAAACAAAATAAACCTTGAAAATTGATAATATATTATTTAATATATCAACGCGACTTAATCTACGTTTAACGGTCACTCCTTACCCGTTAGGCTTGGATTAGGCTAAGAGAAGAAGAAAGGAGTAAAAAATGGCATTAAGTAAACAACGAATTCAAGAAATCGTCAAAGAATATGGCAAAAATCCAAACGACACTGGCTCAACCGAAGTTCAAATAGCTTTATTAACCGCCCAAATAAATGATTTGAGCGCTCATTTAAAAAGCAATAAAAAAGATGCTTCGGCACGCCGTGGTTTATTTGTTCTTGTCGGTAAAAGGCGCGGCTTATTAGATTATCTTAATCGCACGGATCGCGATGGATATATCAAGTTATTAAGAGCGCTAAATATCCGCAAATAGTTTAAGGATTAATTCAAAGGAGCCTTCGGGCTCTTTTTTAATAAAATAAAATAAAATTTTATATTTATTCCATTCTTTTTATGTTAAGATTTAATTAGTTTTTGAAAGGTAAAAGAAAAGTATATGAAAAAAGTGTTCGAATTAGATTTCGAAGGAAGAAAAATCGTTGTTGAAGCGGGAGAACTCGCTAAACAAACAGCGTCAGCAGTTTTAGTCCGCTATGGTGAAACTGTTGTTTTATCGAATGTGACGATGTCGCCACATACTGTTGATTGGGATTTTTTTCCTCTTACTGTTGAATATCAAGAAAGAATGTATGCTGCTGGCAAAATTCCTGGCTCGTTTTTACGTCGCGAATCGCGTCCTTCAACTCACGCTATTTTAGCTGGGCGACTAACTGACCGAACGATGCGACCGATGTTTCCAGAAGGTTTCCGTAACGAAGTCCAAGTCGTATCCCAAGTTTTAAGTGCCGATTACGATAATTCGCCCGAAATGACTGCGATGCTAGCCTCTTCGCTATGCGTTTCAATTTCCGATATTCCTTTTAACGGTCCAATTGCTGGCGTTTACGTTGGGCGCGTCGATGGTAAATTAATTATTAACCCAACTGTTGAAGAAAGAAAAAGATCCGATATTGATTTAGCGGTTGCCGGAACCATTGAAGCGATTAACATGGTCGAAGCTGGCGCACAAGAAGTCAGCGATGAAGAAATGCTTGAAGCGTTAATGTTTGGACATGAAGCAGTCAAAAAATTATGTCGATTTGAACAACAAATTATTGATGAAATTGGTTTACCAAAACGCGAAGTTCAATTAAAAACCATTCCAGAAGATTTGAAAAAGGAAGTTATTTCTTTAAGCGATAGTCGCTTACGTAAGGCAGTTTCGATTTTTGATAAGTTAGAACGACAACATGCCATCGATGAAATTGAGCAAGAAATTGAAGCTGAATATGCCGCTAAAGAATATCTAACTGAAAAAGATAAAAACACTACAATCAGCAATGTTCATAACATTATGGAAGATATCGTTCATAATGAAGTTCGTCGTTTGATTACCGAAGAAAAAATACGTCCCGATGGTCGTAAAGTAGATGAAATTCGCCCGCTTGACGCTCAAGTTGATATTTTACCTCGCGTTCATGGTAGTGCCTTATTTACTCGTGGACAAACGCAAGTTATGTCAGTGACAACTTTAGGTCCTTTAAGTGATGAACAGATTATCGATGATTTAACCCCCGAAGAACATAAACGTTTTATGCATCATTACAATTTTCCACAATGGTGTGTCGGCTCGACGGGTAAACTTGGTGTTTTAGCTCGTCGCGAAGTCGGCCATGGGGCGTTAGGTGAAAGAGCTTTAAGCTATGTTATTCCTAGCGAAGAAGAATTTCCATATACCATTCGTGTCGTTAGTGAAGTTCTTGAATCTAATGGTTCGTCTTCCCAAGCTAGTATATGTGCTGGTTGTATGTCTTTAATGGCAGCAGGCGTCCCTATTAAAGCGATGGTTAGTGGCGTTGCGATGGGACTAATTACTTCCGGACCTCTCGATGGTCATCATCCTTATACCATCTTAACCGATATTCAGGGTTTGGAAGACCATTTTGGTGATATGGATTTTAAAGTGGCTGGTACGGAAAAAGGTATTACAGCTTTACAAATGGACATTAAGATTTCTGGTGTTACTAGAGAAGTTTTAGCCGAAGCTTTAGCCCAAGCCAATAAAGCGCGCGCCGAAATTCGTCAAGTGATGGCTAATGCCATTAGTGAACCGCGCGAAGATGTTTCTAAATATGCACCAAAACTCGATAAGATGCAAATCGATGTCGATAAGATTCGTGAAGTTATCGGTACTGGCGGTAAAACGATCAATGAGATTATTGCTCAATGCGATAATTGTAAAATTGATATTAGTGACGATGGTCATGTCGTCATTTATCATATGGATCGTGAGATGATTAATAAAGCCAAACATTTAATCGAAGATATTGTTCGAGAAGCTAAAATTGGTGAAGTTTATGAAGGTGAAGTGACTCGCGTTGAGGATTACGGCGCTTTCGTGCGTTTATTTGGTAATGTTGAGGGTTTATGTCATGTCTCGCGTTTAGGTTATGGCTACATTAGTCGCGCGCAAGATGTAACTAAAGTTGGCGACATTTTAAAAGTTATCGTCACCGAAATTGATGATAATGGTAAAGTGAAGGTCTCACACCGGGAATTTACTGAAAAACCAGATGGTTATGTTGAAAAACCTAATTTTGGCCCAAAGAAAAGAAATAAAAAATAATGCTTTATGATTTAATTATTATCGGTGGTGGGGTGATAGGGGCACTGATCTCTCGCCTCGCCTCGCGATATGATTTATCAATCCTATTAATTGAAAAGGAAAATGATGTTGGTAACGGAGCGAGCTCTGCTAATTCCGCTATTATTCATGCTGGTTATGATCCTTTGCCTTTTACTAATAAAGCTAAATTTAATGTTTTGGGAAATAAATTATTTCCATCTTTATGCAAAGAATTAAATGTTCCTTTAAAAGAAATAGGTTCTTTAACAATTGCCCGTTCTGATGATGAAATAAAAATTTTATATGATTTAGTTGAGCGGGCTAAAATAAATGGCGTTGATGTAAATTTATTAAATCGAGAAGAATTAAGAATAATTGAACCTAATTTGAGCGATGATGTTTTATTAGCGTTAGAAGCAAAAAGTGCAAAAATCGTCAATCCTTTTCTCCTTGTTAGTAACGCGATTATCGATGCCTATAATAATGGATTAAAAATTGCTCTAGGCGAGGAAGTTACCGCTATTAATTTTATAGATAATCTTTATGAGATTAAGACGACTAAAAACACTTATTTTGGTAAAATGGTCATTAATTCTGCCGGCATTAATAGCGACAAAATTGCTAAAATGCTCGATAAAGATTTCCCTCATACCATCACTCCTCGCAAAGGCGAATATTTCGTCTTGGATAAGCAAATTAATCCGCTTGTCAATCATGTCATTTTTCCCTTGCCCTCATCAAAAGGCAAAGGCATTTTAATTATTCCGACTACCTCGTCGAATGTTTTAATTGGCCCTAGCAGCGAATTTTGTTTAGATAAAGATGATACCGCAACTGATAAATCGACTTTAGATGAAGTTTTAAAGAGCGCTTCATCGATGTTAAAATCACTTCCAATAAGCGATAATATTCGCGTTTTTAGCGGTTTAAGACCTACACCATCTAATCATGATTTTTATCTTAAAGCTGATAAAAATCATTCAACTTTTATCAATTTGGTTGGGATTGAATCGCCCGGCTTAGCATCTTCACCAGCGATAGCTGAGTTTGTTTTAAATCAGTTCATTTTAAAAGAGCTTAGTCCAAAACTAAAGGAAAAAATCGTTCCTTTTAATAAAAAACAAATGCATGTTTATCTACTCGATAATGAAGAAGCGACTAAAATTATTCAAAAAAATCCTCTCTATGGCAAAATTATATGCAATTGTGAAAAAGTTAGCGAAGGCGAAATAATCGATGAATTAGATGCTTCGCCCTTCAAATTAACCTACAAAGGTTTAAGAAAGAGATTACGAATCGGTTTTGGTCGCTGTCAAGGCGGTTTTTGTGCACCTAAAGTAGTTAATTTGATGGCAAAATATTATCATACATCACCATTAAACATCCTTTATGATCGTGATAATTCGAATATTTTAGTCACTGAAACTAAAAGTGAGGCAAATTGAGATGAAGAAGCGTCAATTGGTAATTTTAGGTGGTGGTTCTGCCGGTATGGCAGTAGCAATTGAAGCCTATAAATACGGCATTCGCGATATATTAATTATTGAAAAAAACGATTATTTAGGCGGTATTTTGGATCAATGTATTCATAATGGTTTCGGCTTAGAAATTTATCGAGAAGAATTGACTGGTCCTGAATTTATGACTCGCCTAGCTGAAGAGATAAAAAAATATCAAATAGAAGTTAAATTGTCTTCAGCAATCATCAGTGTAAGCGCAAAAAAAGAAGTAACTTATCTCAACGAAAAAGAGGGTAAAGTTACTCTTATGGCCGATGCTATTGTCGCAACTTTGGGATGCTATGAAAGAAATGCTGGTGCAATTAAAATGTCTGGCACGCGACCAAGTGGAATCTATACAGCTGGACAAGCTCAATTATATTTAAATAATTATGGTTATTTAGTTGGGAAAAATGTTTACATTCTTGGTAGCGGTGATATTGGTTTAATAATGGCTAGAAGGATGACGCTAGAAGGGGCGAAAGTCTTAGGCGTGATGGAAATTATGCCTTATTCAAATGGTTTAAATCGCAATATTGTCCAGTGTTTAAACGATTATGATATTCCTCTACATCTATCGACTACTGTCAAGCGCGTTATTGGGAAAAATCGCCTTGAAGCTATCGAAGTAGTTAAAGTTGATGAAAATTTAAATTATCTTCCTGGTACTGAAAAGATTTTAGCTTGTGATACGCTATTATTGTCGATAGGTCTTGTTCCTTATATGTCTTTATTTAAAAATTTACCATTGCGCTTTAATAAAGCTGGTGGTTTATTTGTTTCTAATTATCTAGAAAGCGATATCCCTGGGATATTTTCTTCTGGCAATTCTTTACATGTTCACGATTTAGTCGATTTAGTCGTTTTAGAAAGTCGAGAATGTGCCTTAGGAATAAAAAAATATCTTCAAGGAGAACTAAATAAGCGCGATAAGCAAATTGAAATTAAACCATCTGATGGCGTCTCTTATATTATTCCAAATATTATTTATCTAGAGCAGTTAGATGATGACGTTTCATTAAAACTACGAGTTAAAAGACCATATCGAAATGTCTCTTTAGAAATATTTTTAAATGATAAGATGATAAAATCAATTTACAAGATGGCAATTATTCCTAGCGAAATGGAAATAATTAAAATCAAAAAAGAATTATTGAACGAGGAAGGTAAATTGATTATAAAAGTAAAAGAAAAATGACGAAAGATTTAATTTGTATCATTTGCCCACGTGGTTGTCACCTTCATCTTGATGAAAATAATCATGTTTCAGGCAATTTTTGTCCGCGCGGTGAAAAATATGCCATCGAAGAAATTTTTGCTCCTAAAAGAACGATTACTTCGACAATCAAAGTGGCAACTATCGAAGGCTATTCACGCGTTTCAGTTAAAACGAATAAACCGATAAAAAAAGAAAAAATCTTTGATGTTATGAAAGAAATTGATAAAATAGTTTTAAGAACTCCTCTTCATATTGGTGACATAGTCATTAAAAATGTTTTAGGTGAGGATGTTGATATTGTTGTTACAAAAAATAAGGAGAATTAAAAAATGAAAGCAATTGTTTGTAGTGATTTGCATGGTTCAGTTTCTAGTGCATTAGCCCTCAAAGAAATTGTTCAAAAAGAAAGCGCTGACTTAGTTTTAATGCTCGGTGATTTTCTTTATAATGGGCCTCGTAACGGAGTATTTGATGATTATGATCCAGAAAAAGTTATCGATATTCTAAATGAATTCGCCGCAAAAATTATCGCTTGCGAAGGAAATTGCGATGCAAGAATTGATAAAGAATTATTAAATTTTAAAATACCTCTAGTTAATCAAGTAGTCCTCCATGGCCGCGCATTTTATCTAGTTCATGGTGATATGCTCGATAAAAAGATGGTTGAATTAAAAGAAGGTAATGTACTTTTATATGGCCATACTCATAAGCCTAATATCCAACTCGTCGATGGCGTCCTCTTATTAAATCCTGGTTCGATCGCTTTACCAAAACAATCTAACCATAAAAAGACTTATATGATTATTAACGATGATGAATTGCGATTATATTCTATAGGTGGCGAATTGCTCCTAGTGAAGAGCATCACCTCTTTATTTGAAAGTCATTAATAATGGACAAGATTCGTATTTTTGCCCTCGGCGGCCTTGACGAGATTGGAAAAGATCTCTATTGCATCGAAATTAATGATGATATTTTTGTGATTGAATGCGGCATTAAAATTCCCGATAAAACGATGCCTGGTATCGACTTTATTATGCCGCAGATCGATTATTTAATCGAAAATAAAAATCGCATCCGCGCCTATATTATTACTCATGGTCACGATCCAGAAATCGGGGCACTACCTTATATATATTCTTTATGCCCGGCACCTTTATATTGCACGAAGCTCACTTCGATTTTTGTCGAATCTTTTCGCAAATATTGCGCTTTAGATAATGTCAAAATCGATTATCAAATCGTTAATAGCACCGACGATAGAATGATTGCTAATCGCCGCTTTCGTTTCTTTTCGACAACCCACAATATGCCGCAATCATTCGGCTTATGCATTTCAACCGACCAAGGCAACATCATCTTTATCGACGATTTTGTTAACGACTATAATAGCGACCCTGGATTTACCTATGACGCACGATCTTTAATGAAAATCGGCGAAGAAAAAACTCTTTTACTAATGACCGAATCGCTTTATGCCGATCGCATTGGTTATACCTCGCCTTTTTATAAAGCTGTTCCTAAGCTCGATTACACTATCAAAGAAGCTAAAGGAAGAATTATTTACGCTGTTCCGACCGATGATATTTACAACTTATCAATGCTAGCTAAAGCTTCTTTAAAATATGGTCGACGTTTATTTTCTTACGACGATGAAACGCTAAATTTATATAAAACATTAGCGGAATCCTCTCCTAACTTTGTTTTGAGCGAAAAGATGGTTGGCCATCGCGATGATGTCAACCGCTATAAAGAAAGTGATGTAGCCATCTTTATGACGGGTTTTGGACCGAAACTATTCCATAAATTAGAACTTTTAGCGCTAGGAAAAAATGAAGATCGACGCATTCGTTTAGCTAAAGATGATACGATTATCATCGTTAACGCTTTTTCTTACGAAAATGAAATTGCCGAAAATGACGCGATTAATGAATTGACAAAAGTTGTTGATAATGTCAATTATTTCCGCAAAAACGAATTCATCAAGATGCATGCTTCCGAAGAAGATCTTAAGGCGGCAATTAGCATGTTAGAACCAAAATATTATCTACCGATTCGCGGAACATTTAAATCGCTTCTTGCTAATGCCCAATTAGCATTATCGATGGGTTTAGGCTTAAATCACTCAAATGTTTTCGTTTTAGATAACGGGATGGTTTTAGAAGTTAATGAAAACCGCGCTTATATCGCTAAGGATGTCATCAAACATGGCGATTTATTTATCGATGGTAAACTTTTTGGCCATTATGATGAAAAAGCTTTAGAAGAAAGAAAGAAAATGAGCGATGATGGTGTCATTCTTTTAGGAGCGACAATCTCTAAAACTAAAAAAGCTATTATTTTAGGTCCCGATGTTCAAATGCGCGGTTTCGTCTATTTAAAAGATGCGGAATCGATTTTACGCGAAGTGACGCGTTTATTTATTAATACGATCAAAAATGAATTTAAAGAAGATGTCTTTGCAATTAATCGCATTTATGATAATTTCATCGACTTATGTCAAAGACAAATGCGACGAGAAACTGGTAAAGTGCCCGTTATTTTACCATATATTGCAATTAGTGAATAAATTTTTATAAATTTATACTCTCTTTTGTTAACCTAGTTTATAATTTTAAATATGGATGAAAAGAAAAATAAAATAAATAAGAATCATCTCAACTATATGGTGGGTTTATTCATCTCTTTAGTTGCTTTAGTTTTTCTTTTTGCTATCGAGCGACCATTTGATTTTTTAAACGATGCAATCATCTATGTTTTTGGTTTTATTGGCTATTGGATTTTAATTCCGTTTCTCTTCATTTACGGTATTTATTTCATGTTTAGAAAAAAACTTAGAAAATTCCGTTTTGATATTGCTTTAACTGGTGTACTTTTAGTTTTATTGATGATTTTAGTTTTGACATCTTATTGGGGTAGCGATGGCTTATCATATGGAGAAGAAACAATTTCTAATAAAGATGGTAAGTATGTCATCTTTAGTAACTTCATGGACGTTTATCGCGCTTCATTTAGTAATGGCGAAAGTGAATATTTAATTTTTAAAACCATTACTGGTGGAGGTTTTGTTGGGTATTTCTTTTTATCATTATTAAATACTGCTTTTACCAATATTGGTACAATGATTATTTGTTGGGTAGTGATATTTATTGGCTTTTTATTGATTTTAAACCGTCAACTTAAAGCCTTATTTACCTATTTAAAATCACCTAAAGAACAGCGAAAGAAAATTAAAGAAAAGAAGCAAAATATTCAAGAAAGTTCTATCGAAGAAGATAGTGAAATCGAAGTTAAAGGCAAATTGCTTAATCCTAATCAAGATGATGACATTTCGCTAAATGATGATTTTGTCTTTTCTAACCAATATCAAAACATCGATCCAAAAGAGGCGTTTAGCTATCGCCAAGACGTTAAAGATCAAAACATTTCTAATCTTACATATCAACAAAAAAATCATATATCTGGAATGGAAAAAGCCCATTTCGTTTATTATCAAAAAAATAAAGAAGATACTAATATTATTAGTAATAATATCTTAACGGAAAACTCTTCTATCTTGCCTTATGATAACATTGTTAAAAAAGAAGAAGAAAGCGGTGGGATGGTCAATGCTAAACCATCATTTTTCAGTGCCTCTAATAATAATGAAGTAATTAATTATGGTCCTTCTAATCAAGAAGACATCGACGAAAGTCCTTCATTAGATAATGAAGAAAATGAAGTTTATGAAAATCCCTTTTATGAAGATAATGTCGCTACTAGTGAAATCGATAAGATGGAAGAAACACAACCCGCGATCGAAGAAACTAACATATCTCCTTACGAAAACGAAGTGCTTGCTAAAGAAGAAAAAAATGAGGTTAAAGTTACAACCACAATTAATGAAGAAATAAAGAAAGTTGATAGTAGCGAAGATCTTAGCGATCCTCTTTATGTTCCTAAAGCGAAGAAACGTCCTAAATATACATTGCCATCTTTGTCTTTATTGCGCAATTATGAAAACGCGGAAGATTTATTAAAAAATCAAGATTCTTGCGCGATGAGAGTTGAAGCAATTAACAAGATCTTTTCGGATTTAAATGTCGGCGCGCATGTTCATGATTTTACCATTGGTCCATCGGTCACACGCTTTAATATTGAAACTGCTCCTAATGTCTCAGTTTCTTCGCTAAATAAATATATCAACGATATCGCCTCGCGTTTAGGTGGTTTAAATATCCGCTTTGAACAAGTCGTTTCTGGTTCGATGTATTCTGGTTTAGAAATTCCTAATGAAGATCGCACGACGGTCGGCTTAAAAGATACTTTAGAAAGGATGGATCCTCCTAATGGTCCTTCTCTTTTAGTGCCGTTTGGTAAAAATATTTCCGGCAGTATCATTTCTGGAGCCTTAGATAAATTCCCTCACATGTTAGTAGCGGGGACAACTGGTTCTGGTAAATCAATTTTTATGCATTCGGTCATCGTTTCTTTATTAATGCGAAATCGCCCGGAGGATTTAAAAATCGTCTTAGTCGATCCTAAAAAAGTCGAAATGAATTATTATCGCGATATTCCTCATTTACTTTGCCCAATCATTTCTGAAGGAAGCGAAGCGAAAGTGATGCTCGATAAACTTGTCGATGAAATGGAAAGAAGGTATTCCTTATTCCAAAAATACGGCGCGCGCGACATTAAGAGCTTTAATAAAGTCTGCGAAGAAAAAGAATTAGAAAAAATTCCTTATATTGTCGTTTTTGTCGATGAATACGCGGATTTGATTCAAGGGGCTAAGGATATTGGACAACCACTTGTAAGAATTGGGCAAAAAGCTCGGGCTAGCGGTATTCATCTAGTTATTGCTACCCAACGACCGGAAACAAAAATTATCACTGGCGATATTAAAGCTAATTTGCCAACAAGAGTAGCGCTGATGGTCTCTAACTATATCGATTCGATGACTATTATTGGTGAAGGTGGAGCGGAAAAGTTATTAGGAAATGGTGATATGCTCATCGATTGTGCCTATATTGCTCGCGCGATGCATCCTCGCGTACAAGGTTGTTTTGTCGAAATGGACGAGGTGACGCGCGTCTGCGAATACCTTCGCCATGAAATGAGTCCACAATATGACAAGCGTTTTCTCGATTTAAAAGACCATTCGAAAGATAGTGACATCGGTGAAGGTGTTGAAGTCATGCAATTTTCAAAGGAATATCAAGAAGAAGAATTGTACGCTAAAATATTAGAAGTTATCATGTCGCGAGAATATGTTTCCATCTCTTATATTCAAAGAACTTTTTCAGTTGGTTTTCCTAAAGCTGGTCGCATTTTTAATCGTTTGATGCAAGATGGCTATGTTTCTAGTGAAAATGACGCTGGTCGCGGCAATAAAGTCTTAAAAGATAAAATCGAAAGTTCACATCCGGGATCGACAGAACAATCAGCTCTCATTAATTAAAATTATGCATTTTGGAATCGATATCGTTTATATTTCGCGCATTAAAGATTATCGTCGTCTTGCCGATTTCATTTTATCTAATAAGGAAAAGATTCTATTCGAAAATCATCCAAATAAAAAACATTTTATCGCTGGTCGATACGCTTCTAAAGAGGCGTTTTTAAAGATGAAAGAAATGGGTTTAGGTCAAATCCCTTTTAAAGAGATTGAAGTATTATACAAAAAAGATACGACCATCCCGTATATTTTATATCAAGGAAAGGAATATAGCGTCTCGATTTCTCACGACGGAAATTATGCGATGGCAATGGTGAGCGATTTATGAAAAACAATGCCTTTTACACAAGTGCGATTGCCCAAGATTTCAATCATTTGCAACTTGTTATTTACTCGGAAATTCAACTCGATATCAAATCATTTGTCTTATTAAAAGATGGCAATAAATTTAAGATTTTATCGCCGAAAAGAAGAGCTTCATTACACGCCTTATACTTTTATGAATTTTTACTAAACGAAGATTTAGTCTTAGGACATCAATATTCAATCACCTTTGGTGCTGAATTTAACGATGTTATCATCAATTTAAGCAACTTATCCCAAAATGAAAAATTTGATGAATTATATAGTTATGATGGTTCTGATTTAGGTCCTACTTATCATTCAAATTATACCGAATTTGCTTTATGGGCGCCATTAGCCCATCGCGTTTGTTTAAAAATTGCGCGTCCTAATGAAGAAGAATTTTCTTATTATATGTTAAAGCGCAATGAACGCGGTGTTTATCGAATAAAACTAATGGGCGATTATGATGGGGCAAGATATCGCTATATTGTCAATAATTTTGGCAATGAAAAAGAAGTGATTGATCCTTACGCTAAATCGGGTCTAGGAAATTCTTCTTATTCATCTGTTATCGACATAAATAAGATTAAAGATATTCCTTCTAATCGCGAGAATCTACCATTTTTCAAGTCGAATTGTCATGCGATTATTTATGAAGCTAGTGTCCGCGATATGACAATTCATCCTCATACTGATATCGTTAATAAAGGCAAATTTTTAGGGATGATTGAAGAAAATAAAAAGACGCGAAAAGGTCATCCTGCCGGCTATGATTACCTCACATCTTTAGGCTTTACCCATCTTCAATTATTGCCGGTTTTAGATTTCGCGAATGTCGATGAATATGCTATTAAGAATAAATATAACTGGGGGTATGACCCAATTCATTATTTTACTTTAGAAGGGTCCTATTCCTCTAATCCTGATGATCCCTATGCGCGGATGATTGAATTTAAAAAATTGATCGGTGCTTATCATAAGGCGGGTATTAGAATTAATTTAGATGTCGTTTATAATCATGTCTATGAAGTCGAATATTCTTTATATGAGAGAATAGTCCCAAATTATTTCTTCCGCCGCGAAAGTGATGGACGCCGCTCTAATCAAAGTTGGTGCGGAAATGTTTTTGCTAGCGAAAGAAAGATGGGTCGCAAATTAATTCTCGATTCGATTAAATTTCTTTTTGATGTTTTTGATATTGATGGCTTAAGATTTGATTTGATGGGCTTGATGGATGTCAATACAATGAAAGAAATTTCTACTTTGGTCAAAAGCGTTCGCCCTGATGCGATGCTTTATGGAGAGGGGTGGAATATGGGTGCCAATACAATGGATAATTCACCTCTAGCGACGATGGATAACGCCCATCTATTACCTGAATATGGCTTCTTTAATGATCGCTATCGCAATATTGTTAAAGGTTTAGGGCAAGAAACCCATCTCGAAGAAAATGGCTTTTTACTCGGCAATAATAACTTTTTAGATGGCTTTAAATTTGTTTATAGTGGTTCATGTATCAACCGCTTATACCCAAAATTATTCGTAAAAGCTAGTCAATCAATCAATTATGTTGAATGTCATGATAATGGGACGATTTTTGATGTTATTGATCGCTCTTTAGATAAAGAAAACGTCGAAGATAAACTCAATCGCCTTTTACTAATTAATAAAACGATTTTGATGTCTTTTGGAGTACCTTTTTTTCATATGGGACAAGAAATTGGTCTATCGAAGAATTTTCACACCAATACATATAACGAAGGCGACTTATATAACCAATTTGATTACGATGTCTACGATAAAAGATATCATTTAATTGAGCATTTCTCTAACGCGATCAAGATGCGTAAAGAATTAAGTTTCCTTCGGATTGATGAAAGCGAAACAATTGATAAAATGCTATCATATTTACCTTGCGACGATGCGTTATTAATTGATTTTAAAGGGGAATTACTACATAAATACGATTCGTTTAAAATTTTTATTAATCCTTATTTAAAAACGATTTATTACGATTTAAATGATCATTACACAATTTATTATCCGCTCGTTAAAGAAGCAGACAAATCAATTAAAGTTAATCACGCGATGATACCACCTTTATGCGCGGAATTATTTTTTAAATGAGAATAGTATTTTACATCTTTTAATATAATTTACCTATGAAGGAGGTTATATTAATGATTAGCAATGTTTTTATTCTCGGCCGAGCTGGAAAAATAATCGAAAACGATCTGCGCTTAATTGAAGTCGATCGACCATCATTTGAAGCGCAGAAAATAATTATCGATTATTTGCCAGCCAAATATTGGACTAGAAAGCCAAATAATCACTTTATGAAAATTCCACAAGAAAGTTATATCGCTTTAAAAGGAAGGCTTGAAAACGATATAAAATATGGTGTTATAATAATTATAGAGCAGGTGAATACATTGTTTCGCGGCTCTTTTATAGAAGAAAAAAATTAAAATGCTCAAATATTTGCGATTGTTATTTTTAGTAGGCTTTCGCCTTTTAGCGACTTTTATTTTTTATATTAATCGCTACGCTCGTCATCCAGATAAATATCCTTTTGAGGTCCGTTATAATCGCATTAGAAAGCTAGTATTAAAAATTTGGAAAGCATTTCACATCGATTATCATGTTACGGGTTTTGATAAATATGTTAATTATGACAAAAAGTGTGTGATTATCTCTAACCATCTATCCGATAGCGATCCGCTTATCTATATCGCTTTAAGCGAAAAGCCCATTACTTTCGTCGCAAAAAAAGAAGCTTTTACTTACCCTTTTGTAGGCACTTGTTTAAGAGCATTAGAGGCCTTGCCTTTAGATCGCGAAAATCTTCGCAATCAAGTTGATACCTTGCAACGCGCAATTGATATTGCTAAAAACGGCATACCAAATGTCATCATTTTTGCCGAAGGCACTCGCAATCGTCATCCCGGCACTAAAACATTAGAATTTAAAGCAGGATCTAGCAAAGTTCCTCTAAGAGCGGATGTCGTCTGCTTCCCAGGTGCTTTATATGGAACATTTAGAATTTTTTCAAGTAAAATTAATTTAAAATCATATCCTGTTTTCGTCGATATTTTCGATATGATAACCCCCGAAGAAATCGCTATGATGAATACGGTTAATACCGCTGAAAAAATGCGTTCTTTAGTCGATTTAGCCATTGAAAAAAATAAACCAATCGATTATGAAATTATTAGTAAGATGAAGTTATCAAAAAAGAAAAAAGAAAAACTTTTGGCTTGTGATTTAATCAAAATTAATTAATTTTCTTTCGCTCTTGGGGTAATAATTTTTAAATTTATTATTGACAAGTTTTGTCGACATAATGTTTAAGTTTTGAAATTTCAATATCTTGGTTTTTTCATCGTAATTATAAGTATTTTCAATTTCATAACCTTGAAGATATTTTTCTAAATCAGAGCGCTGAATTTCTCTACCATATTTAGGATCTAAAAAGCGAGTAAAATGAAGCGAAAGATGACCGTTTTTATCATAGAGCGGAATTCCTGGTCTTAAAGTCATAAAATAAGAAGGATCAAAGGGTTTATTTAGTGAATAATAATTATCTTTATAGAAAAAATTATAGCGATTTAATAGCGAATATTCGCGAATTATCGATAACTTATTTTCTTTAATAATATTCTTATATTTTTTTAATTCTTGCTTAGGACCTTTCTCCTTCTTTTGCATTAAAGCAATAAATTGTCCTTCGCCTTTATAATGATGGGGATAAAGATAAATTGCTCCTTTTAATAGGCTAGCACAAGAATTTTTGATAGATGTTAAATCAATTAAACGGTAGTGGTGATTATTTAAAAAATGAAGAAGATTATCTTCGTTTTCTTCTTTAGATAAGGAGCATGTCGAATAGATTAAATAGCCGTTTTCTTTTAATAGAAGAGCGGCTACTTCTAATAACTCGCCTTGAATCTTTTTTTGGCGATAAACTTTTTCTATTGACCAATCAAGTTGCATTTTTTCTTCTTTAAAAGCCATCAAAGAGCCACTACAAGGAGCATCTAAAATAATCGCATCGAAGATACCTTGGTATTTCTTTGGGTTATGGCGAAAGTCTTGCGAAATAATCGCAACATTATCTAATCCCATCTTTGCAACATTATATTCGATAATTTTTGCTCTTTGATAGGAACGATCGTTGCTGACGATAATCGCTTCTAAATTATTGATGGCTAAGGCGATTGTTTTACCGCCAGGAGATGCACACATATCGAGAATATATTGATAATTTTCCTTTGGTAATACTTGCGCGACAACCATCGCCGATGGATCTTGAATATAGTAAGCACCTAGATGATAGAGATATGAATTCGTCACTTCTTTTTGATATTTTTTATGATAGATAAAACCATTTTTGACATCGGAGTGTTTGATTAAAAAAGGCAATTCTTTGATTAAAATTTCCGCGTTAACTTTTTGCGGATGAAAAATTAATCCTTTATATTGATGGTATTTCTCATCTAAAAATTTATCGATGAATTCTCGCTGATAATTAGCATTTAAATAATCTAAAAATTTCATAAATTTATTTTAGTCGAAACAATAATTGTTGTAAAAAGAATTATTCGTAAAACGCTTACTTATTATTTATTTGATTAAATAAAATAAAAAGTATTTTTCTTAAAGTCACATTTAGTTTAAAATAATTCCGTAGGTAGCTTTTTTTATTTTATGAAGATTATATATTTAAATGGAAATATCCGACGAGAAAATTCTCGCACGAACGACTTAGCAAATTATTTTCTTAGCTTATTAAAAGAAAAAGGTTCTATCGAAGAGATAAATATCATGGATGATTGTCCTTTACCTAAAAACACTTCTTTTTTCGCTGAAAATTATCAAATTGAGGCAAAATATTATCATTACGCCAAAAAAGTCAAAGATGCTGATTTAATCGTCTTAAGTTGTCCTTTTTATGATATGGGTTTACCTTCTTTAGTTCACGCTTTTTTAGAAAATATTTCGCTTGATGGATTGACTTTTATTTCCACTAAAGATTCGTTTTTGCCAAATATTAAGGCTAAAAAATTAATTTATATTACTACTAGAGGCGATCGCATCGACGATAATGAGACTAAAGATGGAGCTTCTTTCTATCTAAAAGCTCTAGGAAAGTTATGGGGTTATCAAGAAGTGATTAATCTCTCTTATTCAGGAACGGATGTTAATGATGTCATAAAGACAAACCAAAATAAAAATATTGCTTATCAAAAAGCTGAAATGATTGCAAAGAAATTGCTAAAGGAGCAAAAAGATGGAATTTAGAATGGTAGATTTAATTACAAAAAAAAGAGACGGCATGCCTTTATCAAAAGAGGAAATTCATTTTTTTATTGATGGATATGTTAAGGGTGTAATTCCCGATTACCAAGTAAGTGCTTTATTAATGGCGATTGTTTTTCAAGGAATGAATGAAAATGAAACAGTCAATTTGACTAGCGAAATGCTAAGTAGCGGCGATCGCTTAAATTTAGAAATGATTAAAGGCATTAAAGTCGATAAACATTCTACCGGTGGCGTTGGTGATAAAACCTCTTTAGTATTAGGGCCAATCGTCGCTTCTTTAGGAGCAAAACTTGCTAAAATGAGCGGTCGAGGTCTAGGCCATACTGGCGGAACATTAGATAAGATGGAAGCAATTCCAGGGATGCGCATCAATTTAACTATTGATGAATTTATTCATCAAGTCAACGATATTGGAATTGCAATAGTTGGTCAAACTTCTTCTTTGGTGCCGGCTGATAAGAAATTATACGCTTTAAGAGATGTAACTGGAACGGTTGAATCGTTACCTTTGATTGCTAGCTCTGTCATGTCAAAAAAACTCGCGAGTGGAAGCGACGCGATTCTTCTCGATGTAAAATTTGGTAATGGCGCCTTTATGAAAACGAAAGAAGACGCGATCGAACTAGCAAGAGTAATGGTTAAAATCGGTCGCGCTTTAAAGAAAGATACTCGCGCGATAATCACCGACATGGAACAACCCTTAGGCCTAGCAATCGGCAACGCTTTAGAGGTTAAAGAAGCGATAGCTACCTTAAAAGGTCATGGTCCAAAAGATTTAGAAGATTTATGTATCTATGCTGGAAGTGTCATGCTAAATGAAGCTAAAATTGTTACCTCTATGATAGAAGGAACTAAATTAATTAAAGAAGCGATTAGCTCAGGCAAAGCTTTAAGTAAATTTAAAGAATTCGTTAAAGCGCAAGGTGGGGATGTTTCTTATATTGATGATGTTAGTAAATTCCCAGTTGCTAAATATATTAAGCCAATTGTTGCTTCAAGTGACGGTTATTTAAAAGAAATTAATGCCTTAGAAATTGGCGAAGGAGCGATGAAATTAGGTGCGGGTCGAGCAACTTATGATGATGTTATCGATTTGAGCGCCGGTATCATCTTAAATAAAAAGGTCGGCGATTATGTCCATCAGGGAGATGTCTTATGCTATATGCACACAAATAAAGAGGATGTAGTGGCAGTTGAAAAGGAAATTCATGATGCCTTTAAACTAACGAATAATAAAGTTGAACCGCTAAAAGTTGTTCACGAATATATTAAGTAATCAATGAGAGTCATTGCCCAAGTTTCTAAATCCGCTTGTGTTGAAATTAACCAATCGGTTCATGCGCGTATCGATTATGGTTTAACGCTTTTGGTCGGCTTAAATAACGATGATAATCGAGATATCTGTCATAAAATGGCACATAAAATTGCTACAAGCCGAATTTTTATAGACGAAAATCATAAAATTAATTTAGCGATTAAAGATGTCGGTGGGGAGATTTTATCAATTTCACAATTTACTTTATATGGTTCATTAAAAGAAGGGAGACGTCCTTCATTTAGCGACGCTAAAAAAGGTCGAGAAGCGGAAGAATTATATTTATACTTTAACCAATGTTTAAAAGAAGAAGGTCTTTTAGTTAAAGATGGTATTTTTGGAGCTGAGATGAATGTAAAATTAATAAATCAAGGTCCTTTAACTTTCATTTTCGATTCTAAGGAATTATTTTAAGATGAAAATATTAGTTGGATTTTCTGGTGGTGTCGATTCGGCAATTGCCGCTTATTTATTAAAACAAGAAGGACACGAAGTCGCAGGTTGCTTTATGCGTAACTGGGATAGTTTTGCTAATAATGATTTTTTAGGTAATCCAACTCTCGACGATAACATTTGTCCGCAAGAAAAAGATTATGAAGATGCTTTAGAGGCTAGTAAAATCATCGGTATACCTTTATTAAGAGTCGATTTTATCAAAGAATATTGGGATAATGTTTTTACCTACTTTCTAGAAGAATATCGCGAAGGAAGAACACCCAATCCAGATATTTTATGTAATAAATATATTAAATTTGCTTCCTTTAAAGATTTTGCTTTTAGTCGTGATTATCAAATGATTGCGATGGGCCATTATGCCAAAAAAGTCTTTTATAACGGTCATTATTATCTAAAAAAACCCTTAGATTTAGAAAAAGACCAAACATACTTTTTAGCAGCGTTAAACGAAGAACAAATTAAAGTGAGTCTTTTTCCGTTAGAAAATATTTTAAAAAAAGATGTGCGAAAAATCGCAAAAGATTTAAATTTAAATATCGCTAATAAGAAAGATTCGACTGGCGTTTGTTTTATTGGTGAAAGAAATTTCCGCCTCTTTTTAGAAAATTATCTTCCAGCTAAAAAGGGTGACATTATTGATATAGCTACAAATGAGATAATCGGGCAACATCGCGGTGTCTTTTATTATACCCTTGGGCAACATCGCGGCTTAGGTATCGGCGGTATCAAAGACAAAGAAAATAAGGGTTGGTACATCGCTAAGAAAGATGTGAAAAACAATATTTTATATGTCGCTAGCGGGGATGATAATCAATATTTATATTCGAATAAAGCCATCATTAAAAAAATGAATTATATCGATAAGGAAGAAATTAGAAATATAAGCAATATTAAAATTAAATTTCGCTATCGTCAAAAAGATATTCGCGGTGATTTAAAATTGATAGATGATGACACTGCCTTAGTCTCTTATCAAAAATATAAAGCCGTCACACCTGGCCAAGAAGCGGTTTTTTATAGCGAAGATGATCGCCTCATTGGTAGCGGAGTGATCGATGAAGTTTATTTTAATGAGAAAAGAATTAACTAAAATATTTATATAAAATAAATATCTTGCAACAAATTTTAAAAATGCTAGACTATAGCCGAAGGAAAGAAGTTAGCAGTTGCTAAATAGCCACTCCTTCGTAGAGCATCTAATCAATGCCGCTAGTAGCGTTATCACTATTTAAGAGCATCTATTAGTTAGATGAATAAGGATGGTACCGCGGTTAATTCGTTCCTTAATTAGCGGTTTTTATTTTTTTAAGGAGAAAGAATATGCACTATTTATCAGCCAAAGAAATTCGTAATAAATGGATAGAATTTTTTGTAAAAAAAGGGCATCACTATGAAAAAGGTGCGTCCTTAATACCTTATAATGATCCAACTTTACTATGGATTAATAGTGGAGTTGCTGCTTTAAAGAAATATATGGACGGGAGCATTGTTCCTCCATCTAAGCGCATTGTCAATGTGCAAAAATCAATCCGGACTAACGACATCGAAAATGTTGGTTTTACTTCTCGCCATCACACCTTTTTTGAGATGCTTGGTTGCTTTTCAATCGGCGATTATTTTCGTAAGGAAATTATCGCTTGGGCGATAGAAATTTTAACTAGCGAAGATTACTTTGCCTTAGATAAAGAAAAATTGTACGTTACCTATAATCCATTAGATGAAGAGAGCAAAGAATTATGGATTAAACACGGATTAAATCCCTCACATTTAGTGCCCTTAGAATCGAATTATTGGGAAATTGGTGAAGGGCCATGTGGACCTAATACCGAAGTTTTCTATGATCGAGGTGAAAAATATGATCCCTCACATTTAGGAATCAAATTGCTCATAGACGAGATTGAAAACGACCGTTATATTGAGATATGGGGTATTGTCTTTTCGCAATATAACGCTGTTAAGGGTCAAAAACGTTCAGAGTATCAAGAACTACCACATAAAAACATCGATACAGGAGCAGGCTTAGAAAGAATCGTTTCGATTATTCAAAAGACCGACACCAATTTTGAAACGGACTTATTTATGCCGATCATGCAAAAGATTTCGCAAATTAGTCAAACCGAATATCGAGGGAAAAATTTAATACCTTACCGGGTGATTAGCGACCATATACGCGCTTTAACTTTCGCGATAAATGATGGTGCAATCTTTTCAAATGAAGGGCGAGGTTATGTCTTGCGTCGATTACTTAGAAGAGCGATGCTATTTGGTTCGCGTCTTGGTTTAAATAAACCTTTCTTGACTAACTTAGTCGATTCAGTCAGAGATATTTACCAAGACTTTTATCCCGAACTAAATGAAAACATCAAACGAATTAAAGAGATTATTTTTGAAGAAGAAAACAAATTTATTAAGACACTCATTAGTGGCGAAGCTCTATTAAATGAATTGATTTTAAACAAAGAATATTTAAAAGCAGAAGATGCCTTTAAATTGTATGATACTTATGGCTTTCCTTTCGAATTAACGAAGAATATTTGCCAAGAAAAGAATGTTCTAGTTGATGAAGAAGGTTTCTATCAACTATTAGAAAACCAAAAAGAAAATTCTCGTTTCGCCCGACAAGAAATCAATTCGATGCATGCGCAGAGTAACGATTTAATGGACTTTAAAAACGAGAGTCGTTTTGATTATGAAAATTTAGAAATAGAACACGCGAAAGTCATTGGTTTATTTAAAGATGGCTCAATGGTTGACACTATTATAGATGAAGGCGATGTCATCTTTGACCAAACACCATTTTACGCTACTAGCGGTGGTCAAGAAGGCGACACAGGGATTGTTAAAGATGGTAAATGGCAATTTGTTGTTTCCTCTTGCATCAATGCGCCTAATAAGCAACATCTTCATCATTTAGTAGTGAATGAAGGTGATATAAGAATTGGCGATGAATGCCATCTAATTGTCGATAAAAATAAACGGCGTGCGATAATGGCTAATCACTCCGCTACACACTTACTCCAAAGCGCATTAAATGTCGTTTTAGGCGACCATATTAAACAAATGGGCTCATATGTTGGACCTGATTATTTGCGTTTTGATTTTTCCCATTTTAAGAAAATAAGTGATGAGGAATTAAGACGTATCGAAGAGATTGTTAACCAAAATATTGCTGACGCACTTCCAATAAAAGTCGAAATCTTACCTAAAGAAGAAGCGCTCAAACTAGGAGCTAAACATTTCTTTTATGATAAATACGGCGAGATGGTCCGCGTTGTTAAAATGGGTAATGTATCAATGGAATTTTGTGGTGGCACGCATTTAAATAATACATCTGAAATAGGCTTATGCAAAATTACAAGCGAATCTTCGATTGCTAGTGGGGTTCGCCGCATCGAAGCTAAAACGAATTATCATGCCTACCAATATATTCTAACGGAAGAAAAATTACTTAAAGATATTTGTATAAATATCAACGCGAAGAATAATGCCGAAATTATCAATCGGTTGGACGCTAGTAAAAAAGAGAAAGAAAATATCAAGAAGGAATGTGAGTCATTACTCGACCGTCTTGCGTCCTCTTTATATAAAAATTTAGAAAACGATATTATTATCGTTAACGAGAAAAAATTCCTCTTTAAAGTCATGGCGAATGAAAATCGTCTGCTATTATTAAAAATAGCCGATATTTTAAAGGCGAACAACCGAGAATATTTATTCGTTTTAATCGGAAGTAAAGATGAACATAATCCACTTATTGTCCTTAGCGATTTAAAAGACTTAAAAGCTAATGAAGTCATCAAAGAAATTAATGCTTCTTTAGGCGGTAGGGGTAATGGCAAAGAAAAAATTGCCCAAGGTTCAATCGATAACTTTACTCAAGAAAAAATTAATCAAGTTAGTGAATTATTAAAGGCGAAATTATGAAAAAAATCATGGGTATTGATTTAGGAAAAAAAAGAATTGGTGTAGCTTTTAGTGACGCCTTATTAATATCTGCTCATCCATATAAAACTTGCCAGATTAGATATCGTAATACATTAGATGCCTTAAATGAAATCATACCATTAATTGAAGAATTTGATATCGAAGATATTGCACTAGGGAATCCGCTTCATCTATCGGGCGAAAGTTCGGATATGTCTAATTTTGTCCAAGAATTTATCGGCGAATTAAAAAAAATTAAACCGTATTTAAATATCCATCTAATTGATGAAAGATTTACATCTATCAGCGCAAATCAAGCACTTAGAGAATTAAATGTTAATCATGTTAGAAAAAAAGAAATTATCGATTCAATCAGTGCATCCATTATCTTAGATCAATATTTGAATCAATTAAGAATTTTAAAAGAAAGAGAGGAAAACGATAATGAGTGAGGAACAAATCTTAAATGATGGCGATGAAATATTAGAATTAGAAGATGAAAATGGTCAACCAATTAAAGTAAAAATCTATCAATCATTTCATAGCGATAAATTTGATAAAGATATCGTCTTTATTGAGTATGTTGACGATAATCCTGATGGCGAAATTGAAGCTTTTTACTACGATGAAGAAACGAATGCTTTATGTGCTTTAAGCGATGAAGAATACATAGAAGCAGAAAAATTCTTCGAAGAAAATAAAAACGAATCAGAGGCATAATCAATTTAAATTCGCTTTAAATTATTGTATAAAAAAATAGTATCGTTTTTCTATTTTTATTTTCTTAAAAAAACGCTTGCACTTAAAGTTTTCTTTGCTATCATATTTATCACCGAATAGGAATAGGCTCGTCCTATTTAGCAAAATAGAAAGAGGTCGTTTAGAAAATGGAAAAAATGGTCTTAACGAAAGCTGGTAAAGAAAAATTAGAATCGGAATATAATAATTTAGTCAATGTCGTTCGCCCGGAAGTCGCTAGCGCAATCGCTTTAGCCCGTTCGCAAGGAGATTTAAGCGAAAACGCTGATTATAAAGCATCGAAAGAAAAACAAGGCGAAGTCGAAACGCGCATTTATGAAATTGAGCAAATTTTGCGAAATGCAACAATTGTTAAATATGCTTCAAAAATATCTAAATCGGTAGGTTTTGGTTCATCCGTCACTGTTAAAAATTTAAAAAATGGTAAAACATTTACATATAAAATTGTCGGCTCAGTTGAAGCTGATCCTTTTGCCTTGCCAACACAAATATCGAACATTTCACCTGTTGGTGAAGCACTTTTTGGCAAAAGGGTTGGCGATGTTGTCACCGTTAAATCAGGTTCACCATTTAATTTAGAAATTTTAGATATAGTTCAACCTGACTAAGAAAATAAAAATTAATCAAATTAATAAGGAGGACTGCCTCCTTTTTTATTTTTTGCGAACTTTTTAATCGATTTTTGCCTATTAAAAAGACAAGGAGGTAAAAAAATGAAACACGAGTTAAGCGAATTAGATAAAAGAGAAATAAAATTTGGTGAAGGAATTACTTTAACGGCGATTATGGCAATTTGTGCGATTGCCGTCGTTGCTGTTATCGTTTATCGCCTCTTTTTATCAAAAGAAGGTTCGACGACAATTCCGGGTGGTTGGAAATTTACTTGGGAATAAAAATTAAGGATATTCCATTCATTTATCGCCCGCGAGAAAAAGCGATTTATCATGGCGTTCACTCATTAAACGAATATGAATTATTAGCGATTTTAATCGGTAGTGGGATTAAAGGTAATTCCGCTATCGATATCGCTATCGAACTATTAAAGGAGTATTTTTCCTTAAAAAATCTATCATCAATAGATTATCAAGAATTGACAAAGTTTAAAGGGCTATCGCGTGCTACGACATTAAAATTAGTTGTTGCCTTCGAATTGGCAAAACGCATTTTAAAAGAAGAAAATTGCCCCAAGTACTATAATTCCTTAGATATTGCTAAACATTATCAATATTTAAATAGCGAAAAACATGAAACTTTAATTTTATTAATTTTAAATAAACGAAACATCATAACTAAAGAAAAGATATTAGCAGTCGGTACTCAAGACGCCGTTTTAATTAGCCCTCATAAGATTATCAAAGAAGTGCTTCTAGCGGAAGAAAAGCGATTCATCATTATTCATAATCATCTCGATGATGCCCTTCCTAGCGAAGATGATTTATTATTCACCACATCAATCAAAAACGAAGCGAGAAAATTCCAGTTAAAAATGGTCGACCATATCATTATTTCGCCGCTATCTTATTATTCTTTTTTGGAAAATAATAAGTTTAACAATCACCAATAAAGCACGATAAAAAACGAACATAATATTTTCTTCTTGCTTTAAGTAAGTTATTTATTATAATAAATAGCGTTGTAGGCCTCACATCTACAACCGCCTAGAAAAGGTTATTAACTAATTAATGCTTCATTAATTGGCCTTCATAGCGAGTCATCAGGTGAAGAAAGAGAGGTTATATATGTACGCTATTTTAGAAACCGGTGGTAAACAAGTTCGTGTTGAAGTTGGTCAACAAATTTATGTTGAACGCTTAAATGGCGAAGTTGATCAAGAAGTTACTTTAGATAAAGTTCTTCTTGTTAGTGGCGATAAATTAAGTGTTGGAAATCCTTATGTAAAAGGCGCTTTAGTTAAAGCGAAAATTGTCAAACAAGGCTTAGCTAAAAAAATTCGCATTTACAAGTATAAAGCGAAAAATAACTATCGCCGCACTTATGGTCATCGTCAACCTTACACTTGTTTAGCTATCGAAAGCATCGATGTTAAATAATTATGATTAAAGTTTCTTTTAAATCAGATGATAGTTCCATCGATTTAGTGATTAAAGGTCACGCCTATAGTGCAAAAAAAGGTCAGGATTTAATTTGCGCAGCAATAAGCGCTATCGCTATCGGTGGCTTAAATGCCTTAAAAAGTGATTACGATATCAAAATCGCTGAAGGCTATATATCGATTAAAGGAAAACTGAGTGAAGAAGATATGATTGTCATTCATACAATCATCACACAAATAGAAACTGTTCAAGAAAAATACCCCGAATATGTTTCTATAGAAAGGAAATAATCAATATGCGTTTTATCTTAGATATTCAATTATTCGCTTCTAAAAAAGGTGTTGGTTCAACTAAAAATGGTCGCGATAGCGAATCGAAACGTTTAGGTATTAAACTCCATGATGGTCAATATTGCCACGCTGGAGCAATTATCTATCGCCAAAGAGGTACCAAAATGCTCGCAGGACATAACACCAAGATTGGTGGCGATGACACTTTGTTTAGTTTGATTGATGGCGTCGTTAAATATGAACGCGTTGGTCGTCGACGCACTCGCGTTTCTGTTTACGCGCGATAAAATAAGTAGCGATGTAAATCGCTATTTTATTTATTGAGTGTATAATAATAGTATGAAAAAGCTTTTATCAATTGTTGTTCCTATGTATAACGAGGAGAAGATGGTAAATCTATTCCTTCAAACTTTAACGGATGATTTAAAAAATCTTAGTTATGATTTAGAAATCGTTGCAGTTAACGATGGTAGTAAAGATCAAACTTTAGATTTATTAATGAAAGCTCAAGAGCTCTATCCCCAATTAATCATCGTTAATTTGTCGCGCAATTTCGGTCATGAAGGAGCGATTGCTGCTGGATTAAGTGTCGCTAGTGGTGATATCATCGTCCCTTTAGATGCTGATTTACAAGATCCGCCTTCTTTAATTCCATCATTAATCGCAAAATATGAAGAAGGCTATGAAGTCGTCAACGCTAAAAGAAAATCGCGCGAAGGTGAAAGTGCCTTTAAAAGAGGGACTGCTAGTTTATTCTATAAAGTAATTGGCAAATTTTCTAATAAAGTTCGCGTTCCTAACAATGTTGGTCATTTCCGCTTGATTTCGCGTCGAGTGTTAGATGAAGTTATCAAATTAAATGATTATGTACGCGTTTTTCGTGCGGAAGTTCCTTATGTTGGTTTTAAGACAACCTCTATTGAATTTGAGCGACCACTTCGCAAAGAGGGTAAAACTCATTACAACCTTAAAATGATGAGCGATTTAGCTATTGATTCGATCGTATCAACTTCAATCGAACCATTAAAATTAATAACTAAATTTACCATCGGTTACATGATGTTTTATTTATTAAGTGTCATCGCTCTTATCGTTATCTACGGAGTTGATAAAGGACTAGAATTAACTTTAATAAATAACACTCATTACATCATTTGGCTAATCGCCGAAATTATAGGTTTATTCTTCTTAATAATTTGTTTCTTCTTTGCTTTAATTGCAGAATATTTAGGAAGAACTTTTTTAGAAGCTCAAAAACGACCATTTTTTATCATAGATAAAGTCATAAGAAAATAATATGTTTATTGATCGCGCAATAGTAGAAGTAAGAGCTGGTAAAGGCGGAAACGGAATGATCTCTTTTTTAAGAGAAAAGTATGTTCCTAAAGGCGGCCCTAGTGGCGGCAATGGAGGAAGAGGAGGATCAATATATTTTATCGCCTCAAAAGATTTAAATACTTTGCTACCCTTTCGCGATGGCAAAGCTTTTATCGCTAAAGATGGTGAAAATGGTTCAACGAAAAATAAATATGGCAAAAACGCCGATGATCTTTATGTAAAGGTGCCATTAGGAACCTTGATTTATTTAGACGACGACCATTCGTTGATTGCTGATTTATCAAAAGAAGGTCAAAAAGTTATGGTAGCTAAAGGTGGTCGCGGTGGAAGAGGAAATGCTGCATTTAAAAGTGCAACCTTGCGCGTGCCACGCATTGCTGAAAATGGTTTAGACGGCGAAAGAAAAAGGCTAATCTTAGAACTAAAATTAATTGCTGATGTCGGGCTTGTTGGCCTACCTAACGCTGGTAAATCGACATTCATATCAGCAATTAGCAACGCTAAACCAGAGATTGCAAATTATCCCTTTACGACTAAATCACCCGTTTTAGGATTAATAAAATTTTATGAAGATTCTTTTGTTATTGCGGATTTGCCTGGATTAATCGAAGGCGCTAGCAAAGGAAAAGGTTTAGGCTTCATCTTTTTAAGACATATCGAAAGATGTCGAATTATTCTTCATTTAGTCGATATTAATAGCGATAATCCCTATGAAGATTATTTAAAAATTCAAAAAGAACTCGAGTTATATGGTCATCATCTTGAAAAGAAAAAGCGCTTTATCGTTTTAACAAAAAGTGATGAAGTAATCGATGAAAATATAATTTTAGATTTCAAAAAGCATTTTAAAGAAAAAATATATTTAATTTCTTCTTTAACAAAAGAAGGTATTCCTGATTTAATTAAAGATATCAATGAGGCATTAAAAACTATCCCGGATATCGATTTAACTAAAGAAGAAATTCCTGCTTATAAGGTTTATAATGCCTATATAGAAAATAAAGAAGATTTAGATGTAATTAAAATAAAAGATGGTTTATTTGAACTCAAAGGCCAAAAAGTCATCGGTGTTTACCGAAGAACGAATATCTCGACCGACGAAGGTCTTTTGCGCCTAATTAATTATTTAGATTCTTTAAATATCGACGCTCTATTAAAAGAAAAAGGCGCTAAAGATGGCGATACGGTCATGTTAGAAGATTTTTCATTTGAATATATTGAATAGGAGTAAAAATGTATTATTCATTTTTTGGAACAATAACTCTCATTAAAGAAGATTATCTCGTCATTGAGGTTAACGATATAGGTTATCAAGTCTATATCGCTAGACCTAATGATTTCGCTTTGTTCAACAAAACGAAAATATATGTTGACCAAGTGATTAAAGAAGATGAGGAGTATTTGGTTGGTTTTTCTTCACTAGAAGAAAAGAAGGCTTATCAATCATTAATTAAAGTTAAAGGAATCGGACCAAAAACCGCTTTGAACGCTCTGTCAAAAACTAGCGCTTTTGATTTATTTCAAGCGATTGCCTCAAATAATATTTCATATTTAAAGAAATTGCCAGGAATCGGAACGAAAGCTGCTAGTCAAATCATCTTAGATTTAAAAGGGGAATTACAAGAGGGTGCATCCGCAAATATCGAACAATATGATGAAGTGCGACAAGCCTTAAAAAATCTCGGTTTTAAAGTTAAAGAAATCGATGATGTTTTAGCAAAAATTAGCATTCCTAATGCCTCGAATGAATTAATTTTAAAAGAAGCTTTAAAAAGGTTAGGTAGAAAAAATAATGGCTAGAATTCTCGATGCAAAAAAAATTAAAGACGAAGAGAAAGAAGAGATATCTTTAAGACCTTTAAATCTTCAAGAATATGTAGGACAAGAAGAACTTGTCAACAATTTAAAAGTCTTCATTGGAGCCGCTAAGCACCGAAATGAAGTTTTAGATCATATCTTATTATATGGCCCACCAGGTTTAGGTAAAACTACTTTGGCCCATGTTATCGCTAATGAAATGGGGGCAAATTTTAAATCAATTAATGGACCAGCTATCGAAAAGACTGGCGATTTAGCTAGTTTGTTATCGACTTTAGAGCCAGGCGACATCCTCTTTATCGATGAAATTCATCGTTTGCCTAGAGTTGTTGAAGAAGTTTTATATGGGGCAATGGAGGATTTTAAATTATCAATTATTATCAATCGAAGTGGAACTAGTTCGTCTTTAAATCTCGATTTACCACCCTTTACTTTAATTGGTGCAACGACGCGTCCTGGCGATTTATCTTCACCTTTACGCGCGCGCTTTGGTATCACAAATAAAATGAACTATTATACAAACGAAGAGATTAAACAAATTCTTCGTCGCACATCAAGAGTCTATAAAACTCCGACAAATGAAGATGCGACTGAACTCATCGCAGCAAGAAGTCGGGGAACGCCGCGAATCGCTAATCGTTTATTTCGTCGGGTGAGAGATTTCGCTAATTATGAAAAGAAAGATCAAATTGATGTTGATGATGCAATTAAAGCCTTAAAGGCATTAAAGGTTGATGATATCGGACTAGATGATGTCGATATTAAATATTTAAAGGCGATTATGGAGAGATTTCATGGCGGACCAGTCGGTTTAGAGACTCTTGCTTCGAGCATTGGGGAAGAAATTATGAATTTGGAAGACGTCTATGAACCTTATCTTTTACAGATTGGTTTTATTAATCGCACACCACGAGGAAGAATGCTTACCGAGAAGGCTTATCAACATTTAGAAAAATATCATCTTGACCCACTTTTCAAGTACTAATAGATAATATTTTATAAAATATTATTGTAAAAATATTCAGAAAGTAATATCATTTAAAAGCAAATGCAAATTGCTTTTTGATGGATAAAAATAGAAAAAAATAGATAGGAAAATAAAAATATGCGACGATTTATAGCTTACTTAATTATGTCAATTGCCATTTTGACAGGAATTGGTTTATCTTTCGTGCCAGTTATTTCTATGCTTAGTAGCGACATGACTTATTCCAATGGCTATCAAGTTACTTATCAACTTAGCGATTGGGAAAATACCTCTAGCGATCTCGCCAATGATCATAACGCTGCTAAGGAAGTAGCAGAAGAGATGACCCGCCGTTTGGAAATTTATGATGTCGATGCTTATGAGGTTAAGGCCTTAGGCAACGATATGGTTGAAGTTTCTTTCGCGACAATTCCTAATGCAACTGTACGAGCAAATATTGAACAATACTTAGGGTTCTCTGGTGGTGATTTCTCTTTAGCTACCGAAAACGAAGAAACTCGTTTAAGCCAAGATCAAATATTTGTTGGTAGTGAAGCTTATATCGTTTATGAAGGTTATGTTCCTTATGTAATTATCCCAGTTAGCGATCCTAGTCGCGTTAATACTCTATTAGAAACCTTCAACCAAGAAGGCGGTAACGAAGATGAAAGCGCTGAGGAATCTACTGAAGAAGAAGAAGCAATTCCCGATGTATATTTATGGGCAAACTGGGTAGAAGGTGATGACTACGCCAAAGCGCAAGAAGACCAATATACCGCCAATAAAATTATCGCAAGTTTTAATCATGAAAATATTTGGTATCCAAATAGCGATGAACCTGAAACTGAGATAATGTACTTATGCGGATATGCCGATGAGGAAGGCAATTATGATGTTACGCGCATTGAAGAAGCAAATAATTTGGCGATTCGCGTCACAAATTTCTTTAACGCTTCCCAATATGAATATGAAGTAACATTATTATATGAAGAACCAATCGCCGCCACTGTCGATAATCTAATTAATAGTGGTGCAGAAAGAACTGTCGCTTTATCTTTAACATTAATGGCGACTCTAGTTGCTTATATTATCGTTTCAATTATTTTATTTGCTTTCTATCGCTTGATGGCTTTTGGAATGATATCAACGCACGCTTTGACAATATTCCTAACGATGGTTGTCTTCATTTCTTTAGGTTCAACTTTTAATATCGGAGCATTAGTAGCGATAGCGACTATTTACATTGCTTCTTTAAGTACAACAATTATTTATGGTCAACGCTTCAAGGAAGAAGTGTATAAAGGACGCGCAATTAAAAAAGCACACCAAGAAGCTGCAAAAAAGATGACGATGCCTACAATTGATGTTAGCGTAGCTTTAGCAGTTTTAGGATTATTAATTTATTTCCTTGGTGGTAGTGCTTTAATGAGCGCTGGAGTTATTCTCTTCTTTGGGGCAATTTTCTTCTTATTGATCAATTTAATTGTTTATAAAATAATGATGTATTTATTGGCCAATGCTAATAATGTTCAAAATAAATACAATTATTTCTATATCGATGAAAAATTGGTACCCGATTTGACTAAAGATGAAAAAAGTGAATATAAAGCTCCCTTTAGCGAACGCAATTTCTTTAAACGTTCAAAAGCAATCGCAATTGTTAGTGGAGTCTTAATGCTCGCTAGTATTGTAGGCATTACGACATTTGGCGTTTTAAATAATGGCAATATTTATAATTCTAGTTCATATAATGCGACTGAAACGCAAGTTTTCGTTTTAATTAGCAGCGAGACACTTCCAACTCCATCAACGAGCGATTTAGCATCTTTTGAAGAAAATGTTTTACCGCGCGTTTTAGTTGATGGCGAAGTAATCGAATACCTCGATGTTAAACATAACGAACGTTCTTACGATGATTACGATTTACAAATTACTATCGAGTATGATTACTTTGTCACCTCATTAAGTGGTTCCTATGGCGATGATTTAACCTATGCTTATTTAGATGAAAATGATACGCCTATTGAAGTTATGTCACTAGAAGAAGCCTTCAATGGCGCAATGAGTGTTAATGAAGGCGTCATCGAAGAATACGCAACATCTCGTCAAGTAGAACCGACTATCCCCGGTCCTAATAATGGTTATATTGCTTTAGCCTGTGCGATCAGCGTCGTAATAATGACAATTTATTACGCTTTAAGATATCGTTCATCTTTGGCTTTAGCAACCTTGACAACTACCTCAATTGCGGTATTAATCACCATTGGTTTCTTCTCGTTAACCCGCATTGTTACGATGCCAACAACCGGCATCGCTATGCTACTTGTTACCATCGTGGGATTATTAATGAGTATGCTAGTAATGAATAAAGATAAAGAATTAAAAGTTGACGCTCATAAGAGTTTATCGCTAGATGACAAGGAATTCTTTGTTAAAGACGCTACTAATAAGGTCGCTAGTGCACTTTTAGTCTTTGCGTCTTTATCAGCATTTGTGACAATTTCCTATTTTGGTTTTGGACCATTTGATTTTGCGATAATCTTTGGGGCGAGTTTATTAGGTATCGTCTTGGTGACGATTTTAACCTTAACTTTATTCGCACCAATTAGTAACATCTATGAAAAGATGATTAATAAAATGATGACTTATATGCCTAAACGTCAAAAAGTTCGCAAAGTCAAAGCAAAAAAGACGACGAGCGAACCAGAAGAAACGACCTTTATTGGTATCAATGATTAATAATTAATAAATGCGGCTTATGCCGCATTTAAAGTATCTAGGAATACTAGCGATGACATTTTTAGAAAAGTTATTAAATTATTATCAACTTAGTAAAGAAGACTATTTAAACTTAAAGGAAAATTGTCAGATCGACGATTTACCTAATTTTGAACAATTTCCTGAGCTTTTTATCTTTAAAGAAAGAATTTTGCTAGCGAAGAAAAATCGTGAAAAAATCCTCATCTATGGCGATTATGATTGCGATGGGATGATGGGAGTAGCAATCCTAGCAAAAACTTTTAATCTTCTTGGCAATATTGATTATCTAACTTATATTCCTTCGCGAAAAAAAGATGGCTATGGCTTAACAGTTAAAAAAGTTGAAGAGTACGCTTCTTTAGGTGTTAAATTAATCATTACGGTTGATAATGGCATCTCTTCTTTAGAAGCAATTAAACGGGCAAACCAATTGAATATCGATGTCCTCCTTAGCGATCACCACGAAATTCCTAGTATTATCCCAGATGCTTATGCAATTTTCCATTCCTTGCTTACTAAAATTGATGATTATAATCCCTCAGGGGCTTTTGTAGCCTTATTAATAAGTGCTGTGTTATTAGGTTATTATGATAAATATCTCATCGTTTTAGCAAGTTTAACCATCGTTTCCGATTTAATGATTGTAAAAGGCTATAATCGCATCTTATTAAAATTAGGGATAGCTTATTTAAACCAATATCGTTTCCCTAATTTAATCAATCTATTGAGCGAGAAAAATGCGATGATTGATGAAATTACTTATGGCTATGAAATCGTTCCTAAAATAAATGCCTTAGGAAGATTATATGATGGCGATAAACTCAATTTAATTGTTCCTTACTTGCTTTCAAATAACATAGAAATAATTAATTCATTTTCCTCATTTATCAATCAAGTAAATGAAGAAAGAAAAACCTTAACAGCAGCAGGATTTAATTTGTTAGATAAATTTGTCGATCAAAATCAAGCCGCCGTTTGTGAAATTTTAAATGTCAACGAAGGTTTATTAGGTTTAATCGCTAATAGAGCAATGAATACCTATTTAAAACCTACTTGTATCTTTACTTTTGAAGAGGATCAAAATACTTTAAAAGGATCGATGCGCTCAAAAGAAGGCTTTGATGTTTACGATTTTTTAATTACTAATCAAGATTTAATTATAAAAAGTGGTGGACATGTAAATGCAGGCGGTTTATCGATTAGCAAAGATGATTATTTAGAATTTAAAAAACGTTTGAATGCCTATGCAATCAATCATCCCTTTTTCAATTTAGAAAAACCTTTTATCGAAATTTCTCTAAATGATATCAATCGCGAAAATTATCATCTAATTGCATCTTTTAAACCTTTCGGCGAAGGAATGAACCAGCCACTATTTAAAATAGATCACTTGTTAACTAATGAATTAACTTTTATTAAAGACGGACAGCATATTTTAACTAATTTATCAATGAACACTAAATTAGTCGGCTGGAACATAAATAAAAAAGATATTTCGTTATATAAATATATCGATATATACGGCATTTATGAATTAAATACATTCCGTAATAAGGAAAGTATTAATTTTAAAATTATTGACTACAAACTTTATTAATATAATTTGATTCAAAAATTTTGCTAAATAGGTCTCTATTTAAAATTAGAATGTTCTAAAAAAGATGTCCTAATTGAATTTTAAAGCATTTTACAAGCGTTTTGATGTAAGTCTTGATAATAATAAAAGTGAATAAATAAACTAAATTAGAAAAAGGATATTACTAGTATCTTCTTATAATAAAAAGCATAGGCAGTGTGACCTATGCTTTTATTACCCTGTCTTTTTATTTAACAGTTCTTAGTTAATTATATTTGATAGAGCCGTTATTATATAAAATAACTATTTAATTAATAAACGTGGATTTCCCATATGAAAGCACGTTTCATTGTTGTAATAGTTACAGTGGTGCTAGCGGCAGTTAAATCGAAGGTTAAAGTTTCACCCGCGGCTTGTTCGTTATATGGAGCAAGTAATGTAACGCCGTTGACATCGACATTATTACTATTGGTTGGATGATCGGCTGATTTAGCATACCAGTCATGACACACGATATCAACATGACTAATAGCTTGTGAGAATGTTAAAACCATGACACCATTGTCACTACCAGTGCCAGATTTAATGAGGCCAGCAGTATTTGCGTAAGCGCCTCCAGCTCCGTTTCCATCATAAACTTTAGTTACCGAATCAACGGAACTTAGAATATTACTATCTGCTGTACCAGCTTGATAGCCACCATCAAACGCTTCTTTTAATTTGGTAGTATCAAACGCATCGCCCTTAGAAGTTAAATGATTAAAAGTATATGAGGCTAAATATTCTTTTTCAACTAGTTCGCCTTTTTCAACGGTAACATTAATAGCGTCGAATGATTGATCATAAGTACCAACATCAACCGCAATATAAACTACATTGCTTGTCGTTGGATAATTGACATTATAGTCGTTTCCATCAGGTTCGCCGACCATTTCGACTTTTGGCGCTTCATTATTTTCGCCATCATAAACGGAAATGTTGCTATGGAATGTAATAGTATTAACATTGGTAATTGTCGTTCCTTCAGGAGCGGTTAATTTAGCGTAACTTTGATTGGTGACTTTAAATTCATTATACTTTTCATTAATTTCTTTAACATCACCAATTTCAACTCTTAAGGTTGGATAAGCTAAACCATCAGCAGGAGCCTTTAAGTTAATTTCAACATCATTAGCGCCAACTTTAAGAACATCCGATGTAACAGAAGCTCGATAAATACCATCAGGCAAATCAGTCATTGTAGCTGCTAAAACTTTAACATAAACATCTTCGCTTAATTCTGTGTTGCTCTTAGCAGCGAATTTGACTGCCACTGGTTCAGTAGCAACATTTTCAGTTGGTGAAATGCGGAAAATATTATCACCGCGATTTTCAACTGTAAATTTAGCATCACTAGGAACAGTTACTTCAAGATCTTGTTCAGCTAAAGCTGGTGTAATTTCTACTTTAAGGTCATGGTAAGTACCATAAGAAATTTCAAGTGCTGTTTCAGGAGTATCATAGAAACCTTCTGGTGTTAAGACCTCTTCGGCTGCCGGTGGAACATAAGCGTCTTTACTAGAAGCTACGATAGTCGAAGAATCGACTAAAAGCATTCTCCAAGCGCTGCTTGTTTTAACAGCCATACCAGTAAAGGTATAGTAATGATATTTTTCGAAAGTTGGGAATGATTCGATTAAAGCATTAGCGGTTTCATCGCTATGATAGCTTTCCATACGAACTTCGAATCTAGCAGCTGGATCAGTTGGATCGCCCCAAGCAATTGTAGTTGTTTCGCCAGCAACATAAGCTAAATTATCGCTAGTAGCAAAGCCATCAATCGAAACTAATGCTCCATTAGTAGTTGCGGCATCATAAGAAGTCGAATCATTAAAGACTACTGGTGTAATTGTTTGACCATCTTCTTCAATAACTGTAAGTTCGCGGCCGTCAACATATGCGCCATCGCTATAGCCAGCTAACTGAGCAGAACCATTATAAGAAGATTTTATTGCTGTAACTTCAACATAAGAACCTGTAGGAAGTTCGCCTTCTGTCCAAATGCGGTTATCGGTTTCATCTTCTTTTGGTGCGCTTGATGGCTGAATGTTATAAACATAGAGCCAATGACCATTGCGGTATAAACCAAAAGATGATCCGCTATGTCCAGTAATTGTACCTCTAACGGTCACCATAGTGCCGTCTTCAACGTTAATAACATCTTCTAAAGCTGTTTCGCCTTCTACTAAAGCATCGTTCCAAGGACCTTCTTCAAAGGGAACCGTGCTAGTGCTATCACTACCAGCAGGACCTGGACAACTTGTAAGAGACATTACGCACGCAAGTAGTGGTAATAGAAATAAACTTTTCTTCATAAGTTGATATTTTCTCCTTTCTTCTATTACTTTATATATTACCATTTAATTAATGCAGACGATTAATAAATGTTAATACCTTTGCAAAATAAAAAATAACGCAATTAAAAGCGTTATTTTTTGCTTATAAAGCATGGAAAGAATATTCTTCCTTGCTAGTTAAGGGGGGAAGACTTAATGTTCTAAAATAGGACATAACTCTCATCGAATATTATCTTAACAAGATAAACGATTTAGTGCAATAACATAAATTTTTACTTGTAAAGGTTAGATATATCCTTGAAGGTTAATTGATAGCTTTAACCAATAATTCATTTATTTTTTCGACAAAGTTCTGTTTGTTTTTAATCTCGAACCCTTCGAGCAAGAGAGCTTCGTCATATAAAAGAGAGCCGTATTGTTTCATTTCCTCATCGTCAGTTAGCTTTTGTAAGGCTTTAAACAAATTGTGTTTTGGATTAATCTCAAGCACTTTACGGGCCTTAACCTCATTTTCACCACGTGCAGGATTTTGATTTAATGTTTCTTCCATTGACATTGACAAACCATCTTTAGTTGTAATACAAACAGGCGAAGAGACTAATTTGTTTGAGAAAGTCACTTCATCAACTTCACCTTTTAAGGCTTCTAAAATATTATCGAGAAGGCGTTTGTTACTTGCGACTAAAGTATCGATTTCTTCTTTCTCTTCTTTGCTCAACTCATTTTGATCGATGCTCGAAATATTCTTAAAAGTCTTTTTCTCATAATCGTTCATCATCATCGCCATAAATTCATCGACTTCTTGGTCGAAATAAAGAACATCGACATCATCTTGACGGTATTTTTCTAATTGCGGCAATAGTTTGATTTGGTCGAGATTTTTACTAGAAGCATAATAAATATGTTCTTGTTCTTTTTTCATATTTTCAAGATATTCTTTTAATGAGATATATTCTTCTGGATGTTTTAAAGATTTGAACATAATGAGATCTTTTAATAAATCTTTCTTTGATCCGTATGATGAGTAAATACCAAATTTAATATGATTACCAAATTCTTTATAAAACTTTAAGTATTGATCCTTATCGTGCTCTTTTAAATCTAATAATTTATCGATGATTTTCTTTTCGAGATTATCTTCTATTTTTCTTAATAGTGGGGATGATTGCAGCATTTCACGCGATATATTTAAAGAAAAATCATTCGATTCGACTAAACCCTTGACAAATTTGAGATAATCAGGAATTAATTCTTTGCACTTTTCTTTAATGAAAATCCCTTTTGCGTATAAATCTAAACCCTTTTCATAATTTTCCGAATATAAATTCAATGGAGCATGGCTAGGAATAAATAGCAAAGCATCATAACTAATCAATCCATCGACATGAATAAGAAGATGCATTAAGGGGTTTTCATAGTCATAATATTTATTTTTATAAAATTCATTAATTTCTTCTTCTTTGATTTCGTTTTTATTCTTTTTCCATAGTGGCACCATTGAGTTAAGGATATCTAAAGATGTGATATCTTCATATTGATCTTTGATATCTTCACCTTTTTCATCTTTTTTATTAACGTGATGTGTGCACATCATTTTAATAGGATAACGAATATAATCAGAATATTTCTTAACTAAATCTTTAATCTTCCATTCATCTAGGTAAGAAGAATATTCTTCACCATCTTTTTCATCTTTCTTTAAATAAACTTTAATTTCGGTTCCAGATTCGTCTTTGTTTGCGTCTTCAATAGTATACGATTTTTTCCCATCACTACAAAATAAGTAGGCTTTATCTTCATGAGCGCTTCGAGTTAAAACTTCCACTTTATTAGCAACCATAAATAGCGAATAAAAGCCAACCCCAAATTGTCCAATAATGTTCATACTTTCATCTTTCTTAAAGTCTTTATATTTCTTTAAGAATTCTTTTGAGCCACTACGGGCAATCGTACCTAAATTGTTTTCGATTTCCTTTTTGCTCATCCCGATCCCGTTATCTTTAATAATTAATGTGCGTTCTTTTTTATTAGGAATAAGCTCGATAGCATAATCTTTAGCTGGTAAATTATTTTCCGCTTTTAGGGCTTGATAACGATATTTATCTAAGGCATCGGAAGCATTAGAAATCAATTCCCTTAAAAAGATTTCTTTATTTGAATAAATTGAATTAATCATCAAGTTGAGCAGTTCTTGACTTTCAGCTTGGAATTCTTTTGTTTCTTTCATAAAATAACCCTCCTTAAATTGTTGCAAGAAGTATTATAACACCTTCTTTAGCACTTGCAAGTAGAGAGTGCTAAATATTTTAAAATCTTTTTTTACTTTTTATAAATAAACAAAATTATATTAAATAATATACTATTAAGTATATAATTAAATTGTTATGGCTGATGATATTAAGAAATTGCATACATTTGAGGAAGTAAAAGAACGTTATTATGTTTATATTACTAACCCTGACTCACGCGCGATGCTTGAAAAAGCTTTTCTATTTGCAAAAAACGCTCACGGAGATCAAAAAAGAAAATCAGGTGAACCTTATTATCATCATTTATTAGAAGTGGTGTATATTTTAACTTCCTTATCGTGCGGGCCTTCAACATTAGCAGCAGCCTTCTTACACGATGTCGTCGAAGATACGAGTGTAACTTTAAAAGAAATCGAAGAGAACTTCGGCGAAGATGTCATGCATATTGTCGATTCGTTAACAAAGATTCAACGGATGAAATTATCACATCGTCAAGAAGATGATTTCGTCGCTGAAGATCATCGCAAAATCTTCCTTGGAATGGCGCATGATGTCCGCGTCATCTTAATCAAACTCGCCGATCGTTTGCATAATTTAAGGACTTTAGATTCATTAAGCGTCGAAAGACAACAAATTATCGCAAAAGAGACACTAGAGGTTTTTTCGCCCATCGCCCATCGTTTAGGTATTAATACAATCAAAAGCGAACTTGAAGATTTATCATTAAAATATCTTCATCCCGACATTTATAATGATATCCTAGATTCATTAAATAAAAGAACGAAAAATCGCACAAAATCACTCGATAATTTAAAGAAAAGAATTGCCGATATTCTTTTTGAACATAATATTCCTTTTATGATGGAATCGCGAGTTAAATCGATTTATTCAATATATCGTAAAGTCTATGAAAAAGGCCATAATTTCGATGAAATTTATGATTTATTAGCGATAAGAATCATTACCGAAAGTGAGTTAAATTGCTATGAAATTTTAGGTTTAATTCACGCGACATATAAGCCGATTCCTGGTCGCTTTAAAGATTATATTGCGGT
>CASFSG010000063.1 GCA_949297305.1 uncultured bacterium | reverse complement strand
TTGGCTTTAATGAATTATTTGGAGCGATTGTTACAATCTTCTTATTAATTAATTTTGCAATTGAATTAGCGATTAATATCATTTTAGCCCCAACCATTGTCTTTTTAATCAAGCAATATTTTAAGAATCATCAAGATTATTTTGATATTTAATAATCTTACTGAACTGATTTTATTTGATAAATATGAACATTTTCCTTAATCAAGTTAATTAGAAATCACTTCAAAGAGACATTGAAGTAACATTGAAGTAGACATTGAAGTAACATTGAAGTATTTTTAAATTTTATTTAATCTAATTTAAGTTTAGCAGGGCAAATTTTGTTAATATTGTAGCAAGTTTATTTAGTAAAACTTTAAATATAAAAGTAAATAAATACTGATTGACTTTATTTATATAAAATAAATATAATTTACAAGCACGTAGATAGTTAGTCCCGGTAAGACAAGAATTATCTAAGGAGGAACGTTAATGCAACGTCAAACAACAAACGCGAAGAAAAGCGAAATTAAAAGAAGTTGGTTCGTCATTGATGCTAGTGATCAACCACTTGGCCGCTTAGCAAGCAAAGTTGCGGTGGTTCTTATGGGTAAAAATAAACCTATTTATACCCCTAATGTTGATTGTGGTGATTATGTCATCATTACCAATGCTAAAAAAGTCGCCTTAAGTGGCGCGAATAAATTACAAAATAAAAAATATTACAATGTCTCAGGCTATGCTGGTGGTTTAAGAACTCGCACAGCTGGTGAAATGCTCGAAAAATATCCTTGTGAGATGGTGGAAAGGGCTGTCTGGGGGATGTTGCCTAAAGGTCGTTTAGGTCGCCAAATTTATAAGAAATTATTCGTTTATGAAGGTGCTTCTCATCCACACGAAGCCCAACAACCAAATGAATTGAAGTAATAGGTGGGAAAAAAATATGGCTAGTAAAGATAGTAAAACTTATTATGGCACCGGTAGAAGAAAATCTTCTATTGCGCGCGTTTATTTAAAAAGCGGTAAAGGCAAAATTACTGTTAATGGTCGCGATGTCAATGAATATATGCCACATGCGACACTTGTCATGGATTTAAGCCAACCTCTTACTGTTACGGATAACGTCGATAAATATGATGTCATTGCTACTGTTAAGGGTGGTGGCTTCACTGGTCAAGCTGGTGCAATTCGCTTAGGAATTGCCCGCGCTCTCCTTGAGGCTGGTGATAATAGGGCAAATTTAAAAAATGCCGGCTTATTAACTAGAGACGCTCGCGCGAAAGAACGTAAGAAATACGGTCTTAAAGCAGCTAGAAGAGCTCCTCAATTCTCTAAGCGTTAATTTTTCAAATCTCTCCTTTCTTTGTTTGAGAAATTCTCTTATTGCAAATCTTTAGCGCCTAGTGTATATTAATTAGGCGCTAAACAATGGATCTTTAGCTCAGTTGGTTAGAGCGCACCCCTGATAAGGGTGAGGTCGATAGTTCAAGTCTATTAAGATCCACCATTAGCAATTAATTATGCCCATCATTATATGGGCATTTTTAAAAGGGCACTTAGCTCAGTGGGAGAGCGCTTCCTTCACACGGAAGAGGTCGTAGGTTCGACCCCTATAGTGCCCACCATTTCTGACAATTACCTATAATGCTTGAACATTATAGGTTATTTTTTTACCAAATCTTACCAATTCGTGCTCGTTATGTCGTATCCTAAAATTTTGGAATCCCGCCTCAAGCGTTAAAATATTCAGTATATGTAATTATAGAAATGTGAATGGGCATTATTTAAGAACATATGCTGGTATAAATATTTTTTTAATATAAGCAATATTTAATTAAAAACGACACTTCATAATTTATATGAAATGTCGAATTGTTTGTGGCGTATTTACGTTATCGCTTTAATACAAAACGATACCATTTTCACTCTTAAATTAGTTTTTCATCGCCATTCCAATACTTTATTCCCCAATTATCAAAATCCCATTTTGCATCGTATAAATTGCATTCGTAATCAATGTAATAAATTAAATTATCATTCTTATTGATAATGAAATTTGTTGGATAATAATCAAT
>CASFSG010000062.1 GCA_949297305.1 uncultured bacterium | reverse complement strand
GGTTATTTTGGAACTTATTTAGATTATACAACTTTAAGCGAAAATGATTATTTAACTAAATGGGGTAAAACAATCAATAATCCAATTTCTTATATTATTTCTAGTAAGACAGTTTTAGATGATTCTACTATCAAAAAAACTGCAGATGGTTATCAAATTTATTTAAATCTCCATCCTATTTATAGTACTTTGCTTTACGCCAAACAAATGTCGATGATGTCAGGTTTAAATGATGCTCCTGAATTCGATTATGTCCATATTACTTTAAATATCGATCAAAATCTCAATCTTACTAATTCTCAAACTAAAGAAGCCTATAACGTTTTTGTTTTTGGCAAAAATTATACTGAAAGTTCAATGGAAGAAACCTTCCATATTGAAGATAAAGAAATCAAAATACCTAATATTGATGAAAAGGTTTATTTTTAGGAGGTAAAAAATGAAAACACTTTTAAAACAAACAATTATTTGGTCTAGCGTCTTTACTTTGGGAGCAGGTATCACATTTGCTGCATTATTTGATTATTCGTCTTTAAATAAAGCACCAACAAGCGATGAAAATCAAAATTTTGAGATGAAACCATCCCAAGCTTTAATGAATTCGATCATTTCTTTAAACGAAGCCGAGGTTAAAGGCAATATTGAAGTGACGTTTGATAATAATTATCTCGATATTGCTCTTGATGGTCAATTGCGGCTCGATACTTCTAATTTAGCTAACACACGCTTCGATGGTGATTTAGTAATTCAAAATAATGGTCTTAAGATTAATTCATCTTTAAATTATTTTAATAATCGTCTCTTTTTAACTTACCAACAATCGAAATTATATTTAGAAACAGAAGCCTTATTGTCTTTTTTAGAAGTCTTACCAACTTATGGTGTCAACCTTTCTTTACCAGATGAATTGACTAATTTAAATATTGATTATTTACTTGAGACTTTAAATTCTTTAGAACCAATTGCAATCAATGGTGGCTATTATTTTAATTTTCCTTTAACGGAAGAAATAGAAATTCATTTAATGAGTGACCAAAACTATTCTTTCACAGGTTTTCGCACTAATAAATTTTATTTTGATGATAATTACATCTTTTTAGAATTTGCTATTAATGAAAATAAAGGTGAACCATTTGTTTTTGCTGAGCCTAATATTTTAGAATACCATTCTTTATCGCCAGCCTTTAATTTGGTCGATGTTTTATATCATACTTTTACTAAAGAAAATAATACTTTAGGCATCACATTAGATTTAAATCATTTTGACCAAGATTACATCAATGCCTCAATAGACTTAAGTTATGATACGAATTTAACTGAAGTTTATTTAGATGGCTATATTGATGAAGTTATGCACAATAATCGTCAACATCATTTTAGTTTAGGTTATAAAGAAGATTCCTTGCTTGTCGATTACAATAATTTAGATTTTCGCATTGACGGTCAAAGTATTTATACTTTAATTGAGTATATTATTTCGAAAGTTGGCGATGATGTTTTAACTGGCGTGATGGGTTCATTAAGTGAAACTACCTCAAGCATCGATTTAGAGCAAATTTTAGACGCTATTAGCACAGTTAACAATATGATTGATGACATCATTATCACAGATAATTTATTGGAGATTGCTTTAAATTTAGATCAATTTGGTGTCCAGATGGACGGTTTAACACTTGGTGTTGATTTTACTAGTGAAAAACTTCAATCAATCTATTTGAACGGCTTAAATATTGATGGTTATTTGGCGAATATTTCGATTGAAGTTAAAGAATATTCCCCACTAGTGATGAACAAAGAAGATTATGTTGCAATTGAGCCTGCTTTAACTTTGGTTGATGCCTATGAATATTTATCAGCCCAAAATAAATTCCGCTTAGAATTTAATGGCGCAGTTACTTCTTCGCTCACTAATGTAAATCCTGTTACTTTAAAAGGTGGTTTACAATTTGATTTAGCGAATAAATATGGCTATGGCGATATTACTTTAATCGACCAAACATCTTATCAACACTCTTTGAGAGTTGATATGCGCGACAACGAAAACATTTATCTCAATTATAACGATGGCTTAAAAGGTCATTTAAGTGGAGCGTTCTTCACCGATCTAATCGATGTTATCGGCGAATTATTTTCAAATAAAGATAACGCCTTGACTGAGACGATTAATTCTGTTTTAGGTGCCACTAGCGAAATGCCAATTATGGAGGCGATTAATAATCAAGATTATGGTTTATTGTTCGAAATTGGCTTATTAGATAAATTAGATATTACAAATGAAGAAATAATCTTAACGTTAAATGGTGGTCTATTAGGCATTGATACTTCTTTTGATTTAGTTATCAATTATAATGCCTTAGCTAGTGATGGTAGCGAAGTTCTTCGAGGTTTAGAAATTCGTGATTTAGTCATTGACTCTTCAATTTTTAATTTCCAGATTACTTTAGTCGAATTCGATGAATCGCTAGAAAACAATCGTCTTGATCCAATGGCTGTTTATTATGAATTCGATTCATTGATTTTGCTTCTTCGCTTAGGCTTAAATACAGCGATTTATGACCATTATCAATTGAGTGGTTCCGCTTATGTCAAAGCGAAAATTTTGCTCTTTGATATTGATTTTAATTTGCCTATCTCGATTAGAATTGTTAATGATGGTGGATCCTTGACAGCTGCTATTGATATCGAATCAATCCCTGCCTTGAAATTTATCAATAATAACGCGCCCTCGCGTACAACAATTACTTCGCGTAAAGCGAGCATATACTATGAGGATGGGTCGATTTATATTATGCGCATCGAAGAACAAGAAAGGAAAACTGGTATCTTTATTACGAAGACCGAATATTACACCTATAAAGAATATGCTCGCACAACTTTAAATGGTTTCTTTGATAACGCCATCTATTATTTCTGTGATTTAATCTTAGATTTTTCAGATACAATCATGAATGAAATTAATAAGAATAGTGGTGATACATCTAACGATACTATTATTAAATATGAAAATATTTTAACTGATTATTCTTATAACTCTAATAGTGATCGTCCATTCTTTAATCTAGGCATCAACATTGCTGAATTAGCTCAAGACGAGATGTTTGGCCCATTAACGGCGAAAATCTACGTCGATCAAGAAAATAATCGCTTAGATAGTTTAGATGCGACCATCAGTTTATTTATTGGTCCAATCACAATTGATTTAGGGGCAAATTTAGCTTTAATTAATTATGGCCAGGTTGTGAATGTTGATGATGTAAAAGCTTATGCTTTAGAGCATCAAAACGATGAATTAGATCAGACTTATACTTCAACTATTCAAAAGAATGTTTAAAGCATTTTCTAAACCTATC
>CASFSG010000061.1 GCA_949297305.1 uncultured bacterium | reverse complement strand
GTAGTTACAAATTATAAACAGATGATTAACTTTATTTTTTTAATTTCGAGGTGATGAGGAAGCATCAAGCGGGAAAGGAACAAAACTATCTAAATCACTAGGAAAATCTAATTCAATAGCTGCGAAATCAAAGACGAAGTTAGTATTAAATATTATATCAACGGTTGTGGTGTCTGTTGTTGAGGTAGTAACTACACTTTCATCACCACTAGAAGAACTAGAAGTAAAAGTGCTACCGACTCTCATGTCAATATCAGTCTCAAGATATGAAACATAACCACTTTCATTGATAATAATATCAATATTTAAATTGTTGATGCCAAATAAATCACCCATCATTTCTTTAACATCCTCGACAGTAAAAGGCGGAACACTAGGATCGGAACTTGAAAGAATAAAAGCCATCCACTCGCAATATTCGTCTTCGGTTATGTTAATATTAATCAAAGTGTCTTCACCATTGCTTTTACAAGTAAAGAATTCTTTTAAAAGTGGCGATGCAGTCAATGCTTCATTAAAACTCTGGATTAGTTCTTCAGAAGTCGGCATCGAAGCAATAGCATCACTAACTACAGGCAAAGAAGATGAAGCCGAATTATTCAAAGAACTTAAATCAAATACAATTTTCTCTCCGATTTGTTCAAACATTGATGCAATTTGTTCAACTTGATTTTCATCCCCATTAGAAAAAAGAGGAATAATTTTTAAGACTTGATCATAAACGCCACTTCCAGTGACATCAAGATATAAATCGGTCCCTTGTAAATAGGCGTCAATACTATCGAATTTAATATTAAACGCGACATTATTATCAGCAGCCTTAGCGGCAAAATTAAAATCAGTATTACTAATATTTATAACCGCGTTAAAAGCTTGATCAACTGTTTTAGTCGCGTCTATATTTATCGATAAATCAATATCACTAGTTAAAGAAATTTTTGAATTTAAAGTACTACTATTTTCTAATTTGTCATCGACAAATGTTTGACTTAATATTGTTTTATCAAGTTTCACATCAGTTAAATCTGCATTAATTTTTAAACTTTCAGCATTTAAAGTATTTTCATAGGCTAAAGCAGTAGCTTTTATTCCATCTTCTAAACTAATATCTTGGTTAAAGTCATTTCCATCAGGCACTGATGATGTGACCTCGTCGTTATTTGATGCACTAGAATCAAGACCACTACTAGATGAGGGGTTTGTCACTTTACAAGCTTCCAAACTAAATAATAACGCGATCGAACCAATTAAAGGTATTATTTTTTATATTATTTTTCTCCTTATTTGTTCTTTGTCTCCTATAATCGATATCAAAAATTTATGCAATGAAATAATCGCTGATAGGTTTAGAAATAAAGTTATCGCGCATGAAGCGATAGCTGTCGATGAATCAATCTTAGAAAAAATCTTCCTCACTAAAGTAAGTCCTTATTTTAGCTACAATTATTTTTTATAATTATTTACATCTACACTAATTTATTAATTTTAATCGTTGCTTCTGTATTATTTAAAGAAATAATTTCAAAATTATAACCGCAAGGGCTATTATCATTAAAGTCATAATTTTGGAAGGTATTAACGCCAAAAGAATTGCCCGTTTTAAATAAAGTCTCATTCTTAGCCTTATAACCATCTTTAAAAGTGTTTTGACCGCTGCTTTCTAATAAATGTAATAGTATATTTTCAGAAAAACTATCACCGCTAGTAAAAGTATTATCGTGGGCAAAATATACGCGATAGGTGCTAAATGGATAAGTATTATCAGCGACATATTTAAAAGGTAATAAAGTATTATTGCTAATAAATCCTAAACGAGCATCGACATGATAAACTTTGATGCCAATTTGATTCATTAAAGGGTCGCTATAGCGTCTAGCGTCAACACTATTTAGATAATTAGGTGAATAAAATTCAATTAATAAATATTCATCAAAAGGCGTTTGATTCCAATTATCTTTAATTAGGATTAAATCTCCGGTGTTAGTGAAAGGCCTTAGCTTAATAGTTGTAGAATCTGTTATAACTATTGGAGTTATCCAACCTAATAGCATTTTTGAAAAACCGCTATGATCACCTAAAGAATTATCCATCATATCCGCTCCTCCGGTCGGATTATAACTTTCACCATTTAAATTGTAATAATCTTCTAAACCAAATAAATGCCCAACTTCATGAATGAATGTATGCGCATCGACTCGACCGAAGATATCAGGATTTAATAAGTGATAACTCGACCAGGAAAAAAGCGCTTCTTGATTGATACTATAAGCCCAAAAAACACTATCTTTTGCCTTTTCTCCCTCACTTAATGGTGCAGCATAAACTAAATAAACTGGCGCTCCATTAGAGGAATCACCATCAATATAATACTCGTCTAAATTACCATATTTATCTTGATACCAATTTAAGGCGTCGCGATAAATGTTTTTGGTGATTGAGGCGCGATTTATTTGGCGATTAAGTTCACTAAGACTATATTTAGAACGATACCAATCGCTTACAAAACCATCGATAGATAATTTGCCATAACTACTTTTATTATAAAAACTTGCCACCGATTCAAATTGATTATTGCCTTCGTTGCCAAAAAAAGCTTTTTTGATGTTATTAATCGATTCCTCTTTATTACCTAAATTAGTTGCAGGATAATCGCTAAAATCAACTGGAATTACTAATAGTTTTTGTTCACCAATACTAGGCAGGGCTAAATGATAATTTTTATGCCTCAATAGAGAATAAAAATCATCAAGTATTTGTTCTTCGCCGTTAACTAAATACGAATAATTAGCAAATTTATTTAGCTTATAATAATTATCTTCGACATAACTTGTATTATCGTATTTGTTAAGAAAACTTTCATAAGGTACGTAGCGATTATTGGCTGCGCAGGCGCTTAAAGAAACAATTGTCATTATAGATAAATAAAAGAGGGGATTTTTTTTCATTTCTAAACATATCTATATTACCCTATTTTGACTATCAAAGATAAAATTTAAAGAATGAAATAATTTTTTTCTTGATTTATTAGCGAAAAACCGCTTTAATCTCTAATATATTTTCTAAAAGAAAAGGAGGAAAATAAAAATGAACAAGAAATTCTTAGTCTTGTTACCTGCTCTAGCATTGATGTTAACAGCTTGTCCAGAAGGTGAAAGCGTAGACACTACTTCTTCTGGTGGTGATAGTGTAAGTCAAGACAGTTCAACCGGCGGAGATTCTTCTAGCACTACCCCAGTTGATCCAGTCGATGCAGAAAAAGCTCAAGCGATTGCAAACTTACAAGCGATTAATAATCCTGCGATTGATGCTAATGTTACATTGACTAATGGCACAAATAATATGGTCTATCATACCATCGGAGTTATAGGCGAGGAATTGGGTTATACCGCGGTTTATCAAGTCGCTAATGAAGCTGAAACACTCTATGATGAACAATTATTTGTTAAAGAACCAGAAACTGGTTATTTAGCAAGTGAATTCTTAGGTATTGATAACACTATTCATTATTCGCGTTATTCTTCAACTGGCAGTAATGATCCATTGCTATTTGATGATATTATCTACGCACCATTTAGTGGTATTGATGACAATTCATCGATTTGGCATAGCGACACTAAAACCTTAGAAATTGTTTTAATGCTCACACTCGATGGCTTTGAAGCCGCAAGTTTAATCTTCTTGCCAGTTTTTACCCCCACCCGTGTCAACATTGTTTTTGATGAA
>CASFSG010000060.1 GCA_949297305.1 uncultured bacterium | reverse complement strand
AGCCGAAAGTATTTGAAGAATACGATGGTCAATAATCGCTATGAAGGTTCTATTCAAGAAGCGATTGATGATGCAAAAAAATATATTGGTAGTGGAGCGATTAAAGTAAATGGTGGAGGCTTTGTTGGTACAATAATTTGTTTTGTTAAAGATGAAGATTTCGCTAATTTTATGACGAAAATGAACGAAAAATATGGCAACAAAACGCTGGTCGAAATTGGACTTAATCTCGATGGCGCATGTATGCGTGATTAAGATATCACATCGATGATATTTTTATTAATGACTATAGACGCCTTTTGATCGAAAGGCGTTTTATCTTTGTTGATAATCACTAGTGGAGCGTGTACATAACTTATTAATGACGCGGCAGGATTTACCACTAAGGAAGTTCCAATCACGATGACTAAATCGCAATTAGTTAAGTGATAATAGGCTCCTTCTAATTGATCTAGAGGCAAGCTTTCATTAAATAAAACGACATTTGGTTTAATTAAACCGCCACATTTTGGACAATGCGGAACCTTCTTTAAATTGATAATTTCATTTAAAGAATAAAGCGCATGACATTTTAAACAATAATTTTCTTGGACATTGCCATGCAGTTGATAAACGACTGATGAGCCAGCTTTTTGATGTAGGCCATCGATGTTTTGCGTTACTACAACAACTTGATGTTCTTTTTCTAAATCTTTAATAAATTGGTGCGCACGATTTGGTTTTGCTTGTGGATAAACCATATGTTTAAAATAATAATCATAAAAAAGACTAGTGTTTTGATTGAAGAAATCGTGCGAAACAATTTCTTCATAAGGATAGCCATATTCTTTTAATAAATTGTCGTTTTGTTTTTTGGCATCGTTACCGCGAATATCTGGAATATTAGAAGGGGTAGAAATTCCTGCGCCTGTAAAGAAAACGATTTTATGTGATTTTTTAATTAATTCAAAAAGTTTTATCTTATCGCTCATTTTAAATATAATCCCGAAATTGCTCGATCAACTTTTTCAACTGTGTCTTCTTCGTTAAGTTTAGTTAAAATAGCTCGCGAAAATTCTTGATAATAATTCATCGCCCTAGCAGTGATAATATTATCGGTGATTACTATTTCATCGCCGGTAAAAATCCCTGCAAATCCAACATTAAATCCAGCATAACAAGTATATTTTTTATTTTTTAAATAACCATATTTTCCTAATATTGATGGTGCGGCACAGATGGCGGCTATGACTTTATGATGGGAATAAAAGCATTCAATAATTTCTTTAACCACCTTGCTTTGTAAGAGGTTTTTAACTCCTAAACCACCGCCTGGGAGAATTAAACAATCGAAATTTTTATAATCTAAATTTTTAATAGTTAAATCGGTGTGCATTTTGACTTTAAAAGAAGATATTACTTCGTCATTTTCTTCAATTGATGATGTGACAACTTCTTGACCTGCTCTTATAAGATAATCTCTTGTGCCTAAAGCTTCGACATCTTCATAACCATTCGCTAATAACATTAAAATTCTTTTCATAACTATATCCTCCATTTTTATTATAAAGGTTTGTTTAATGTTCCTTAATTTTTTTAAGCAATTTTCTTTTATTACTTTAGCGGTTGTATTAAAATATTTAATAAGAAAGGAAATTAGTCATATGGAAGAAAAGAAACTTAAATCATATCGCTGCACCCTTTGTGGATTTATTTATAAAGGCGAAGAATTACCTGACGATTATGTTTGTCCGATTTGTGGTGCTTCTAAAGATATGTTTGAAG
>CASFSG010000059.1 GCA_949297305.1 uncultured bacterium | reverse complement strand
CAATATAATTTAAAAATAAGATTTATTATTAATGGTTTTGAAATTGATGGTTCACCAATCATCACTACGACTAGTTTATATAATTCCCTCGTTGATGAAAATGACCCTAATGAGGCGATATCGTTTACTAGTTTTGGCGATGAATATGATCCTAATACAATGACATTAATAATCAATCTTCTCGATTATTTTCAATACGCTTCTATGGAAGTTAAGCCCCACGATATAGATAGTTATAAAGCTTTGGTCGCTTCTCTTAATACTTCAAATAATTTTGTGACTATTGAAGCTTATGTTGAGGTCATTTAGATGAAGAAAAGATTATTGAAGTATTTATTGATTGTTCCAATCTTTATGATGCTACCCCTAAGCGCGTATTCTTTGTTTTATTTTGAAACGACGAAAGATGAGACAACTATCGACACTGATGTGCGCATCGATGATATTGCTGAAAATTATACTTTTGCTAGTTCAACAAAAGTCGACATGCCGACTTACGATATTTATTTTTTTCCTTCTTTACTATATATGGACACCAGCATATTCGGTGAAAAGCCCGAAGAATATGACGGCTACCTTTTAGCGGATAATAATGGCGGTGGCTTAACGCGAGTCGGTAATACTAATAATGATTATTATGATAGATCGCTTGATATCGGCAATAGAAGCAACGCTTCTGATTACTATGTTGACTCTTCTATTGATGGAAATGACCCTGATACAATTTATGGTAAATCATGGGAAATTAATGGACGAGATTATGGGGTAGTAGGAGAATCAATTATCGACCAGTATAACAATTACGGCGATGGTCGATATCCACGAAACATGTATCGTCAAGAACGTTTCGGTTATTGGCCTAATAAAAATCTTGACGATGGACGCTTTTTACCAATTAAGTTTGAGGGTGTTGAACAGTTATCATCCTATTTATATAACGAATATATCGTCGATCCATTATGTTCGATGAATGATCCCGGCAACTATTATGTTTATTATTTTGCTGGTTGGACCTATAAGAAGCCTAATGGCGAGATGCCAGTTGATCGAGATGGATATAGCCTCATTCAATCAATGTTTAGAAATAGTGATAATCCATATATTTTTGATATTTTAGAAAATCCCGCTAACTATGCGGATGATGAGGGTGTTATTCGTTTATATCCTTATTTTGTTGGAGAAGGAACTTATGATTCTTATGCTACTAATGACAGCACACGTATAAGTGTCAACGATGATAAAAACATCAAACGCTTTGTTTTTGCGGGTGAAACGCATCCTGATATTACTTATTATACAACTGGTATTTGGGGTAATGATGAAGAGTATACAATATCTAATATTAGTTTAGCAGTTTCGTATAATGTTCCACTTGATAGTAATACAAAAATTATCATCGACTGGATGAAAAAAGATGATTATAGCGAAAATAAATGGAATGATGATGTATTTGTAATACCTGGCGGAGATATTGTAAATGATTATGGCAAAGGGTTATATAATTTTTACATCGCGGTTGGTTATAATGGTCAAGATTGTAATAAACGCGAAAGAAATATCGATTTAGATGAATTTTATAATAAGTTATCTTTTAATAATTTTGATTCTACAAGTGCTAAAAACATTATTAAGTATAATAAAGCCTTTGGTGATTCAGATGATGGCCGGCATTATAATGATCATTGGCATAATGGAGATAATCGAGCGCCTTTAGTTATCGGATTTGAGAAAGTCACCGATATTAAAATTATTGAAGGAATAGATACAAGCGGCAATTATAATGATTATATTCAAAGCGTTTATCCTACCAGTGCGAATTTTTCCCATACCAATTTAGTTGATATGCCTTACGCCTATTTAGTGCGAAACATTGATTTAAGTGATGATGTGAATAAATCATTTCAACTTCGTTTTGGAGAAAATTACATTTCTCGCATTAACTTTAATGAACCTACTGATAGTATCTTTGTCCCAATCGAACAAGGCTCATCGACTACACAGGAGTTTGTTCCATACGCTGATTATTTTTCATTATCTAATATGAATGGCCAAAATTTCTTTTCGGTCAAGAGTGAACTTTATTATCATATTTTCGACTTTTTATTAATTTATGAAAATGAAGGTTTTAGTTTTTATGTCTACCGCCACACGGACTTCTTTGTAAAGTTATATGGTAGTGATATCACATTAGATCATGACGTAGAAACTGGAATGGTTTTACATAGTAATATCCCTTCGATTTGGGAGAATCGTTATGGGGCAAGGCAAGAAATTAATAGTAGTGATGTCAACACTAATAGCGATATAAATGGTTCTTTATCTATCGAAGACACCATTCGTAATCACATTGCTACTTTAGAAGATAATACTTTAAGTGAATATGTTTTGTTAGATCATGTTACTCAGTCTATAGTTGGTTATTTTGATGAAAATGATAATTTTATTTTTCGTTCATTTATCGTCAATAAAAACTATATTTTAGAAGTACATTATATTCCTGATTTAATCAAGTCTTTATCTTTAGATTAATTTATTTTTATAATTAATTGTGTTTGTCATTAAAGAAAATGTCGTTCATCGATTAACTGTTGAAAAATCTGAATTCATCGCTTTATTAATTAAAATTAATAATCCATCAGAAGTAAATTATTATTTAAGTAAAGCGAAAATAGATTATCCCAAAGCTAAGCATTATTGCTATGCCTATATTTATCATCAAGAGAAAAGATTTAGTGATGATAAAGAACCTAGCGGGACAGCTGGTAAGCCTTTATTAGCGTTATTAGAAAATAATCACT
>CASFSG010000058.1 GCA_949297305.1 uncultured bacterium | reverse complement strand
TTCGTCGGTTTATTGTTATTAATTACTACACCTAATCTCGAAGGATTGTTTTATTTAATCCCCTTATTTATTTTTATCCTTTTGTATAGATTTTATCGCGTCCTAAAAGTTAATAAATGGCTCGATATCACATTATTAGTTATCGGTGCTATCGCATCTATTTTATTTATTATCGATGTGATTAATGTTTTTGGCCCTCTTGATATTATTACCAATAACTCCTTTTTAAATCGGCTATTTAATACAAACAAAATTATCTCCCCAATTAATGAAGTCATTAGTTATGCTTTTACTAGCGGAGGTTTATTTGGTCTAAACGAGGCTAGTCAAGCCGTGATTAATGATACGAACGCTTTTGAATTTGAAATTTTAAAAGAAGGTGGCGTCTTTGCCTTTGTTAGTTTATTGGTGTTCCTTATTTTTACATACTTGATGTTAAAAAAATATTTTTTAAAGAGCAAAGACCCTGAATATTTTAAAATTATTGTTTTGACTAGTGTATTCATGTTCTTTCTTTATAACACTTTTTCTTTTACATCTTTCCCTTATGTTCATACTCCCAATGTTTATTATTCGTTTTATCGTTCATTGCCATTGTTTGTTATTTTATTTATTCTAGGATATGTTTTTACCCCAATCTTTACTAGAAAAGAAATTATCATGTCTTATGAAGATGAAGAATATATGAAACAATTTTTGGCGGAAAAGAAACAAGCGAGCACCACCAAAAAAGGCACATATGATTTTGATGAAGTTCCTTTAGAGGAGGATAAAAAAGATGAATAAAAAAATCGTATTTTCTTTACCATTAATTGCCATCTCATTATCTTCTTGTTTAGGGGCAGTCAAAGAACTTTATCCCGTGGGAGCTTTTAATAAAACCTTCATGGAAAATTATTATATTCATCATGAACCATCGCTAGATGAGGCCATTATTAAAGGGACATATGATTTAAGTAACCACTTAATGGTTAAAAATGATTTAAGTGGTTTAAGAAAAGAAGATAGTGAAGGTTATACTTATGAAGGTCTAAACGCGACACAATTTGGCTATGCCCACGCTTTAAATACAATCGATCCTATCTTCTCAAACGGTTATTTATCAAAACTTTATGATGGGCGAGTGTGGTGCGAAGGCTATTACGCGAAAAGTCGCGTGCAACTTGATCAAGAGGGATATTCGACAATCTTTCAAAAAGAATTAATTGATTTTAATTTATTTGCCCTTTGTGGACGAGGCGGGACAGATTGCGAAAGAGTTTTTACGCATTCACCAACCATCAATTTTACTTTAACGCTTTATAATTACGATTATAATAACAATCAATATAACGCCTATGTCTTCAATAGCGGCGACTTTGAGTTGGTAACAAACGCTGGTGGTGATACTCAACTGATAAGTTTTTATTTTGATGAAATCCTTTCGCAAAGCGAATTAGATAATTTGACGCGCATTAAAGGCATGAAGTTATCTTATCGACTTGTCAATAGTGAATATGATGATTTAACTTCTGATCGAAACGATCATACTAAATCGCATTTTGCCTTAATGCTATATGAAGTTTTAATTCCTGATTCAACTTGGAATTAACGCTTTAAATACTTGCTAATATCTAACCATTCTCCCATGATGAAATCAGCCTTTTCATCATCAAAAATTAATGTTCCCTTCGCTGGCGTAAAGGTTAATTCTGAAAAATATACTTTGCCATCAATATTATATAAATCTACTCTCAAAAATGGGAATGGCTTTGCTAAGATTGCAGCTATTTTAACCATTTCATCAAAATTGGCAGGCTTTTTTGGCGGCGTATCGCTCGCTTTCCAACCATTAAATTGACTCTCGTTAAAGGGTTTAAAGTCGATATAAAAATTGTCGTAGCGAATATCGATATTGCGATTAGAGACGACATATAAACTTTTAGGTACGCCATTAAAACAATGGATTTTATATTCGATGGGTAAGGTGTTAATTTCTCCTAGATAATTCTCAATAATTATTTGGGGTTTTATTTTAGAATAATGGGGTTCTACGGTTTTTTTGCCATAATCTGTTTTTAAATACTTTTGGAATTTATCCCGCAAAAATTCAATATTTAAATCTTCTTGTTTCAAAATAATAGCATTAAAAGAAGAGGCATGCGTGCATTTGATGACATAGGGCAGATGAAGTTTATCAAAATCAATTTCGTCAAAGCTTTGATAAATACCTTGGATTGGTATCAAAATATTTTCTAAGCTGCATTCTTTAAGATATTCTCTTGCACCATCGCGAGAAGCACATTTGATTACTAATGGGTCATTAGGATAGACATATAGTCTTAAATATTGTAATTTTTCAGTGTATTTTTCTGGTTTTTTTAAGTTTAGTTTTCGATGCGTTATATAACGATATTGCAATTTCACATATAGGGTTGGTGATATTAACTTAATTGGTCGACGAAACAATTCCCCTAAGAAGCGTTTAACTTTATTGTCTTTGAGATTTGGGTTGCTCATATTTTAATAATACTCTATTTATTTTTGCTTGCTAACTTTTATATAATAGTTGCGATGAAAAAAGCACTGAAAACTTGGTGGTTATATCTTATAGGATTTAGCGTCTTCCTTTTTGTAGCCGCGATTGCTATTGGATTAAGGATTGGAGTAATTTATTGGGGATTTACTTTAACATATAAACCCGATTATCCTTCTTACACTTTTTTGTTTTCAGCCATCATCTTAACTTTAATTGGTTTCGTTTGGCAAGATATCCTTAGGGCGCGCGTACGTCACAAAACTAAAAATTGGGATAAAAAATTAGATGATGGCACTTTATTTAAAGCTTGGAAAATCTTTCTTCCCTTTCTTTTCGCTGCTATTTTATCGTTAATAATGGGAATCATCTTTACTTTTTTCAAATTTTAAAGAGTAAATTCTTTATCGAAAATAATAATCATAGATTATTAAAGTTAAACTATTTTATAGTTAATTTAGTAAATTACATCTTTTAGAGAACGAAATTAAAAAATTATTGTCAATTAAAATCTATTATGATATATTCTTCACAATCTTTTTAAGATTGAGAAAGGAGGAAAACAAATGTTTCAATCAAAAAAAGTGGCTCTACCTGGCGTTATCTTAACTGCTCTATTAGCCTTAACATCTTGTCCTGGGAACATGGATACGATTACGGTTACAGGTCAATTTTTAACCGGAAAAGAAGCCAAGACAGTTTATAATGCCTATATCAGTACCGCTCCTGCGACTTTAGGTTCTATTACATCTCAATCCGCAACTGATGTTATGCATATCGCAAACTTCTCTGATACTTTACTTATGAATGACCAAAACGGCATTCTCCGTAAATCACTTGCGTCAGAAGCTATTCGCAACGACGATAATACTGAATTTAAATTCAAAGTTCGTGATGATGTCTATTGGCGAACCTATACCGGTGAGATTTATACCGCCCGCGATGCAACCGGTCAATACGTTGAACAAACTGTCACTGAAGAAGATTTCGTGACTGCTGCTAGACAAATATTAACATTCACAAACAATTCTGAGATTTATTACATGTACACCTTATTCATTGATAATGCGTGGGAATATTATCTCTATACAATGATGGCGAACTATATTTCGACTAATGCCAATGTTGATGGGGTAGATTATTCGCTATTAAGGGGCGATAATGAAGCGCAAGCGCAACAACTCATGGTTTTAATTGAAGAATATAGTGGTGAACCCGTCACCAACACGATTACTGGTAGCGATATTCAAGCTATTTCCAATTTCGAACGTGTCGGAGTCTATGTTGACGAAGATGGTTATTTAGTTTATCGTCTCAATCGTTCCGCTTCTTATTTTCCAACGGTTTTAACTTATACCCCTTATATGCCGGTTAATAATGCCTTCTACCGCGATCACCGTGGAAATTATGGTTCTACAAATAGTGATATTCTCTATATTGGGCCTTATTTCTTGGCTGAATATTCGGCAACTTCTTTACAGTATAAGAAGAATCCGTATTATCACGACGCTGACCAAGTTCACGTCGAGACAATTAATTACACTGTTATGGGTAATGAAAACCTCAACTACGCTGATATGCGAGAAGATTATGAAAGTGGCATTGTTGATGGTTTTACCTTAAACGCACAAGATGCTGAAGGTTGGAAAAAATATATTACTGGCGAAGATGGTTCGGGCACATTACAAAATCCATATGATGGTAGTGTTAATAGCCGCGAATTAGATACTGTCGACTACACTTACCATTATGTTATTAACTTCAATCGTTCATTAGAAAATTTAAATAATAATGGCAGCAATGTTGATACATTCTTAGATAATAATCTTACTGAAAGTCAACGCAAAGACATTATTACTAACACTAATGCTGCGATGAAGATCGAAGAAGTTCGTAAAGCTCTTTTGGGTAGTATTGATGTTTCTTTATATAATACGCGTAACGACTTGACCGAAGAAGGTCAACATAACGACCAATATCAAATCAATACCTTTACTCCTCGCGGCTTCGTCCAAGATGAAAATGGTAAAGATTATGTCGAATATTATTATGAAGAGTATGCCGAACAAAAAGGTATTACTGTCGAAGAGGCTAAGGCTGCGATTGGTCCGCAACAAGTCAGCAATATCACGACAACAGAAAGTGGCAGTGAAATCGGTGTCAACTATGTTGATGGTTCTAATGAAATTAATAGTTTGATGAGTGCAGCTAGAAGTGCGCTTAATCAAGCCGAAGATCAAGGTTTATTAACCTTACCTATCACCGTTTCTTATATGTCAGCTTCTAACTTAAATAGTGAAAGTGTTGAAGATGATAATGTTGTCATTCGTTCGATGAATCAAAGATTAAATGGTTGCCGCATCGGGGCAGCCGGCGATCCTAGCTTACCAATGTGTGAAGTTGGTCCTTCTGGAGTACCTGAATATCCATATTTCTATGTTCAAGCTAATTCACCAACTAATTTAAATAATTATACTATCGCAACCGAAAGTGGCTATTATACCATCATGACTGGTTGGGGTTGGATTGGTGACTACGCTGACCCATTGACATATATGCATGTTTATATGACGAATGGTGAAATGTCGGAAATGTGCGGTAACACCGATTTCGATTTACCAAATTATCGTTTAGATGATAGCGGCACATTATATAAAGAAACCGACCAAATGTTTGCTGAATATAATGCGATGGTCAATGCTGCTGATGCAATTACTGAATCAAATGTTCTTCGTTATGAAGCTTTCGCGGAAGCTGAGTATTATTTAATTAATGAACTCAACATCATGAAGCCTTCTTATATGACTTCTCAAGGTTGGTCTGCTTCAGTTAGTCGTTCAGCTGGTTATGAAATGCCATCAGCCCCATATGGTTTAGCAAGTCAAATCATGAAAGGCATGTGGGTATTAGTTGAACCACCAACAGCTGAAGAACGTCGTCAATGCCGCGAACTACAAGAACGAATTGAAGAAGAAGCTCTTGAAGCGGTTGGTCGCGATACGATTGGTCCAGCTTTCGATTAATAATTATTAATTACATTTAATTAGAATAAAGTCAGGGTTATTTGCCTCTAGGGCTTGACCCTGACTTTATCACCGATTAGACTTTAAAAAGTAAAGGAGGAAATATGGCTACTTATATCATTGGATACTCACTTATATTTATCGTTGTGGTAGCTGTTATATTTATTGAATTAGTTAGCCATCGTGTCATTTTTAAATATAATGCGAACATTCAAAAAATCTTTGGTCATCCTTTACTTAGATATTCGCTCCGTCGTGTTGGTAGTGCGCTTATTTCCATCCTTTTAGCGGTTACAGCTACCTTCTTTTTAATTAAATTCAAAGTCGATGATAATCCTGAACAAATTTGTCAAACCGCAATTGAAGCTTGGGCGCATATGGACCCAGCGGTTAGAGAACAACAATGTACGCATTTATTAGCCGATTTAGGTTTTTCAGAAAATTGGTTCAGTGATTTAATGAATTATTATTACAATATATTGCCTTTTCCAAAAACTGTTTGTTTGAATGATTATACCCAAACCGTTCTTGCAAATGGCGATATTGTCTATGAAATCTTAACTTATGATTGCCGAACGATGATTATGAATTTAGGGCGTGTTTATTTCCTCCCTGGATCGACTAATCAATATGTTTCCGATGTTATTATTTCGAAGATGGGTGTTTCTTTCCAAATTGGCATCATTGCTGTCGTCGTCCAATTAGTGCTTGGCTATCCGGCCGGTATTTTAATGGCTAAATATAAAGATGGCGTCTTCGATAAGGTTGGGAAAGCTTATATCATTTCAATTGACGCAATCCCAGGTGTTGCCTATTACTATTTATGGATGTGGCTATTTTCTGCGATTGCCCTGCCTACTGTTTTTAGTCCAGATAATTTTTTATCTTATTTAGCTCCTTCTTTAACGATGGGATTTACTGGCATGGCCGGTATTGCTTTATGGGTAAGAAGATATATGTTAGATGAATTTAACTCCGATTATGTTAAATTTGCTCGAGCGAAAGGTTTATCGGAAAACCGCATTATGTATACCCATATTTTGCGGAATGCTATCGTACCTCTTGTCAGGTCGATACCTAGTGCTGTTTTAGGTGCTTTGCTCGGCTCGTTCTATATTGAAAAGATTTATGCAATCGATGGTGTTGGTGGTCTTTTAGTTCAAGCTAATACCGCGAATGACTTCTATGTCTTACAAGGCATCATAATCGTTACTGCTCTCATTTCAATTTGCTCATATCTACTCGGTGATATTGTGACAGCGATTATTGATCCGCGTATTCAATTATCATCGGAAAGTGAATAAGGAAGGAGGAAGAAAATGGAAAATTCAATTCGCGATATTGACTCAGTTGCTTATCATAATGTTGAAGACCTTTTTACTGTCATCGGTTCTAGCGAAGAAAATATTGAACGCTTATCGACCGCTCCTTATTCTTATTGGCGAGAAACTTTTAAACAGTTATTTAAGAAGCCTTTAACATTTGTTTGTATAGCTCTTTTATTTATTATTATTTTCTTGACGATTTTTGGTCCTGTCATTAAATCTTATCCTTATTTATCTACTGAAACGGAAAGCGCGATCGTTTTTGAATCGCAACTTGCCCCTAATGCCGAAAACTGGTTTGGGACTGGCGGTTCGCGAATGGGCTTTTTCCGCGGTTTAGATTTATGGACATGCGTTTGGGTGGGTTCAAGATTATCGCTACTTTTAGGAACTGTTGTCGCCTTAATTGATACTGTTTTAGGTATTATTATTGGTTCACTTTGGGGCTATTTTAGAAGATTAGACCCCATTATGTTAGAAATTCGCAACTTCATTTCGAATGTTCCTTCTTTACTTCTTTATTTCTTATTGATGCAATTCCTCGAACCAAGTTTTGGTGTCATTGTTTTCCTACTTTGCATGTTTGGTTGGTTGGGTTTAGCCGGCTTTATGAGAAATCAAATTATTATTATTCGTAACCGCGAATATAATATCGCTTCGAAATCTTTAGGCTCAAGTAGCGGTACGATGATTTTGCATAATTTATTGCCTTATTTAATTTCAGTTATTGTCACAGTCGTCTCAACGGCGATACCTGCTGCGATATCTAGTGAAGTTGGTCTAGCCTTCTTCGGTTTATCTTTTTCGCCTGCTAATGGCGATATCACTTTAGGACAACTATTAACCGCTGCGACAGAAGATGAATGGATTACTTATCCCTTCTTGCTGCTAGCACCTTTAATTGTTCTTGTGCCTTTGACTGTTTCATTCTTTTATATTGGCTTAGTCTTAGCGGATGCAACTGATCCGAAAAATCATCGTTAGGAGAGAGTAAAATGGTGGAAAAAGAAAAAGTTTTAGAAGTTAAAAATCTCTCCGTTGGTTTTATTAGCCACGGCAAAAGAATGAATGTAATTCGCAATATCTCTTTAGATGTTTTTCAAGGCGAGACTTTAGCAATTGTTGGTGAATCCGGTTCGGGTAAATCTGTTTTCACTAAAACATTCACTGGTATGTTAGATGCGAATGGTTTTATTTCTAATGGCTCAATTATTTTCCATGGCGAAGATTTAGCGAAAAAGAAAAAACCGAAAGAGTGGTTAGGGATTCGCGGTAAAAAGATTGCGACAATTTTCCAAGATCCGATGACTTCTTTAAATCCTTTATTTACAATTGGCTATCAAATTAAAGAAGTCTTAAAAATTCATCATCATATGAACGAAAAGCAAGCTCATCAAGAAGCTTTAAATTTATTAAAAAAAGTGCGCATTCCTGAACCAGAAAAGCGCATGAAAGATTATCCTTTCCAATATAGTGGTGGGATGCGTCAAAGAGTTGTTATTGCTATCGCTTTAGCCTGTCATCCAGAAATCTTAATTTGTGATGAACCAACAACCGCTCTTGATGTTACTGTCCAAGCGCAGATTTTACAATTGATTAAAGAATTACAAGAAGAATATAAATGGACAACGATTTTCATTACGCATGATTTAGGTGTTGTCGCGAATGTTGCAGACCGCATCGCGGTGATGTATGGTGGCCAAATTGTTGAATATGGAACAGCGGAAGATATCTTTTATGATCCTCGTCACCCATACACCTGGGCGCTTTTATCAAGTCTGCCTCAATTAGGATCAAAGGATGAACCATTATTATATATTAAAGGTAATCCGCCATCCTTTGATGAAGAGATTATTGGTGACGCATTTGCGATTCGTAGTGATTATGCAATGAAGATCGATTATGTCAAAGAACCACCAATGTTTCAAATTTCTGATACCCATTTCGCTAAAACTTGGCTTCTTGATGAACGCGCGCCTAAAGTCAAAAAGCCCGCAATTATCCAGAATTTGCGCGAAAGAATGAAAATTGCAGCGAAAGAACTTAAAAGGGAAGTAGGTGATAATGATGAAGCAGAATGATAAATATAATCATTTTCCTACTAAGGCGGAAGATAAGAAAAGTTTAAGCGTTTCCGTTAAAAAAACCGCTAGTAAATTAACTAATTTTATTAATAAGCGTCGCGAGCTTCATGTTCCAGAAGATAAATCTTTAGATAAGATTGTTCCAGGGTTTGAAGATAATATCGTTTCGATGCGTAATGTTAAAATTGCCTATAAGCGCGGGATGGATGAACGCGTCGTCGTAGATGATTTCTCTTTAGATATTAAAAGAGGGGAAATTTTTGGTTTAGTTGGTGAATCTGGCTCTGGTAAAACGACAGTTGGTCGCACCATTATGCGCATGATACCAATTAAAAGCGGTGAAATTCTTTTTAATGGACATCGTATTTCTGGTAAGATTCCTCGTATAACACAAAGAGAACTTAAATCGAAAGTTCAATTGATTTTCCAAGATCCTAGTGCCTCACTTAACGATCGCGCGAATGTCGACTATATCATTTCAGAAGGTATTAGGGCCTTCCATATGTATGATGGTGAGGACGATCGTCTTGATAAAGTTGAAAAGATGCTCCAAGAGGTTGGTTTACGCCCTGAACATTTAAGACGATATCCGCATGAATTTTCCGGCGGTCAAAGACAACGTATCGGTATTGCTCGCTGCATGATTATGAATCCTGAAATGGTCGTCGCTGATGAGCCAATTTCTGCATTAGATGTTTCAATTCGCGCGCAAGTTTTAAATTTGATTAAAAAATTCCAAATTGAGAAGAAGATGACCGTCTTATTTATTGCTCACGATTTATCGGTTGTTAAATATATTTCTGATCGTATCGGTGTAATTTATGATGGTCGTTTAGTGGAACTTGCTGATGCGAATAGATTATTTGAAATGCCTTTTCATCCATATACTAAGTCATTACTATCGGCTGTACCAATTCCTGATCCTAGAGAAGAAAAGAATAAAAAGATTATTACTTATGATCCTAGAATGCATCATTATCGTTATGATGATTTGCCATCTTTTTATGAAGTTGAACCAGGCCATTTTGTCCGCGCGAATAAAGCGGAATTAGCAAAATATCAAAAGATGCTCGCTAAAGAAAGGAGAAATAAAAAATAATGGAATATATTGAACAAGCACCTAAAGTTGAAAATAAGAAAAAGAAAAGAATCTTTTATGGTGTTACTTTCTCTGCATTAGCTTTAGCGATTGCTGGTCTAGCCACTGGCGCTTATTTTTTAGTTTCGCGCGTCTTTATTGAAAGGATGAATATTGAATTCCTTGAATATTCTTCTAATATCGATGACCCTGAGGCTGGTATTACAATTGAAAGAGTGGAAAATAGTGAGAATTTACCATCGCATTTTCGCATTCCTAATGTCATCGATGGTCTCCCGGTTAAAGAAATTGCTGCGAGTGCGTTTGCTGGCTTACATCAAATCGAATCAGTTCAATTTCCTAATACATTAATAGCGATTGGTGAAAATGCTTTTTCCAATTGTCAAAATCTCAGTAGTTTTAATGTTCCTAGTAGCTTAACGAATATCGGCCTTAATGCTTTTAATGGCACTGCCTGGCTTAGTGCTCAACCAGAAGGAGAAGTTCGTATTGGCAATTTCCTATATTCGTATAAAGGAAAGTTACCATCTAACACCGCGATTGCTGGAAGCGAAGAAACTTATAATCAACTTATTGCTAGCGGTGAATATGATTCAGTTATTCCGCTTTATCAAACACCTTATATGTCCGATGGTGTTTTCGCTAATCAAGAAGGACTAGTTTATGTCGATTATCCTGATACCTTTAATAATGTTGTTAATAACGTCTTTCAAAATTGTATCAATTTAGAAACGGTTATTTTAGGTGATAACGTCACTTCAATTGGTGCGAGTGCTTTCGCTAATTGTTCTTCCTTAAATCGCGTAAGTTTCCCTAATTCTTTATTTACCATTGAAGCGAATGCCTTCCAAAATACCGCCTTAAGTGGCACTCTTTCTTTTGGTGATAATTTAACATTTATTGGTGAAGGCGCCTTTAGAGATTCTCCTAATATTGTAGGTTTTGTTTTTCCAAAAAACATTACCTCAATTTCTGCTAATTTGTTTAATGGTTGCACTTCGTTAACTGAAGTGAGTTTTGCTAACGATGAAAATAGTATTGCTAGTAAGATTTCATCAATTGGAGCGTCGAGTTTTGCTGGCACTAGTTTAGCTGAATTTCATGTCCCTTATGCGACAAGAAATATTGCTCAAAATGCATTTGCAAATTGCCTAGTGCTAGAAAAAATATATTTGCTTGATGCTAATGAAGCCAGTTTAGATACAACAAAATATGGGTTATATACTGTTGGTAATCAAGCATTTATGAATTCACCTAAATTCAAAGAAATTCTTTTAGTAGATGGTAGTAATAATGTGATTAGTAATTCAAATGAAGTCACTTTCCCTTCGACCCTCACCTCTTTTGGAGCTTCTAGTGGTAACTCTAATTCGTTTGTTGGCACTGCAATTGAAGTCGTAAATTTTGGAAAGTTAATGACTTTTATTCCTGGTGGTTTTGCTAGCGATGTTAAAACCTTAGTGGAAGTTAATTTCCATTCGGAAAATAGTATTACTTCCATCGGTTCCTCCTCCTTTAAAGGAACTTCAATTTCCAATATCGATATTCCTGATAATGTGCGTTCAATCGGGACAAATTGTTTCGAAAATTGCATCAATCTTACCGATGTTAACTTGCCAGTTACTTCTTCTACTTTCATTGTTAGTATTGCCTCTTTTAAGGGTTGCACCAATTTAGAAACAATTGATATCCCTGCTTTTGTTGGTGAAATTGCTCGGGAAGCATTCATGGATTGCACCTCTTTAAGAGAAGTAAATATTGCTTCTTCTTCACGTCTTACGACAATTGGCGCGAATGCTTTTAGCGGTTGCACTTCTTTAGTAACATTTAATCTACCAAATACAGTGCGCTCTTTAGGTGAGGGAGCTTTTAGTGGTTGCACCTCGATGAGTGACTTTAATTTTAGTGAAGACGCTCCAATAACCTTTACAACAATTTCCGCTAACACTTTTAGTGGCACTTTAATTGAATCATTGGTTTTACCCGAAAGCATTTCAACGATCTCTGCGAATGCTTTTAGTGACATGACACACTTAAATAATCTCACGCTCAATAATGATCGCGTTGTATCTTTACGCGATGCAAACGCTTTTAATAATACCCTTATTACTTCTAATAGCGGAGCAATTTATGTTCCTAGCAATTTAGTTGATAGTTATAAAAGTGCAACCAATTGGTCCATGTTTAGTGAAATAATATATCCTATCGCTTAGTAGTTTATTTTTATTATTTAGAAGGCCTATTTGGCCTTTTTTATTATCGAAACGTAGTGAAGATAAAAACCGGGTGCTATGCACGTGAGAATCGAAATAGCTTCCTGCGATGTGAAAAAACCTCATGTTATAATCAAAAAGGCTGACAACCGTTTGATATAACAGGAGGTGTATCCAT